>DASZWL010000191.1:0-5179 GCA_035546695.1 Rhodanobacteraceae bacterium
CGATTTCGGCCCTGCTTCGCCGAGCCGCCGGCCGAGTCGCCCTCGACGATGAAAAGCTCGCTCTGCGCGGGGTCCTTCTCCTGACAATCGGCGAGCTTGCCCGGCAAGCCGGCGATGTCGAGCGCACCCTTGCGCCGCGTCATCTCGCGCGCCTTGCGCGCAGCCTCGCGTGCACGCGCGGCCTCGACGACCTTCGCCGCGATCGAGCGCGCCTCGACCGGATTCTCGAGCAGGAATTCCTCGAGCTTGTGATTGACGATCGACTCGACGACGCCCTTGACCTCGCTCGAGACGAGCTTGTCCTTCGTCTGCGACGAGAACTTCGGATCCGGCACCTTGACCGACAGCACCGCGATCAGGCCTTCGCGCATGTCGTCGCCCGAGAGCGCGACCTTCGCGGTCTTCTGGATGCCGGCGGCCTCGATGTAGTTCGAGAGCGTGCGCGTCAGCGCCGCGCGGAAGCCGGCGAGATGCGTGCCGCCGTCCTTCTGCGGGATGTTGTTCGTGAAGCAGAACATCGTTTCCTGGTAGGCGTCTGTCCACTGCATCGCGACGTCGACCGTGGTGCCTTCGTGCTGCGCCGTGAACGTGATAACCCTTTGATGCAGCGGGGTTTTCAGCTGAGCGAGGTGCTCGACGAACGAGCGGATGCCGCCTTCGTACTGGAACGTGTCGTGGCGATCGCTGCGCTCGTCGTTGAGCTCGATCTTGAGCCCGGAATTGAGGAACGACAGCTCGCGCAGCCGCTTGGCCAGGATGTCGTAATGGAACTCGGTATTCGTGAACGTCGCCGGGCTCGGATGGAAGCGAACCGTCGTGCCGCGCCGAGTCGAAGGACCGACGATCTTCAAGGGATACAGCGGCTCGCCGAGCGAATACTCCTGCATGTGCTCGTGGCCGTCGCGGTAGATCGTCAGCGTCAGGTGATCCGAGAGCGCGTTGACGACCGAGACGCCGACGCCGTGCAGGCCGCCCGAAACCTTGTAGCTGTTGTCGTCGAACTTGCCGCCGGCATGCAGCACCGTCATCACGACTTCCGCGGCGGAGCGGCCCTCCTCGGGCTGGATGCCGACCGGAATGCCGCGGCCGTTGTCGACGACGCTGACCGAGCCGTCGGCATGGATCGTCACGACGATGTGGTCGCAATACCCCGCCAGCGCCTCGTCGACCGAGTTGTCGACGACCTCGAACACCATGTGATGCAGGCCGGTGCCGTCGTCCGTATCGCCGATGTACATGCCGGGCCGCTTTCGGACGGCCTCGAGGCCCTTCAAGACCTTGATTTTGCTGGAGTCGTACTGGTCGGTCATCGTCTTCCGGACTGCCTGAAACGAGGGTGCGCCGAGCGCGCTCGGCGAATCGCTCATTATAGCATTTGGACGACACCTTCCGGTTCCACGTGGAACTTCGCGGGTGGCTCTACGAGACGCTCGAACGCGGCCGACCAGTGGGTTCCGGTGACGAGGATTTGCGCGGCCGTATCTGCCAGCGTGCGAACGAGCCGCTCCTGATGCGCGGCATCGAGCTCCGAAGCGAGATCGTCGATGCAGACGATCGGCCATTCCCCTCGCCGCTCCGCGAACAGCTCCGCCTGAGCCAGGACGCAACCGAGCGCGCAGAGCTTCTCCTGACCGCGAGAGAGGTGTTCCCGTCTCGGCGCCCGCTCGAAAGCGATCGACCAGTCGGCCCGGTGCGGGCCTTGCGTCGTGAAACCGCGGCGAACGTCGTCCGCACGCGAGGCGGCGAGCTTTTCGAGCGCATCCGCCTCGTCGCGCCATCCGCGCGAGAGCTGGAAACGAGCGAGTCCGAGCTCCGCGACGATCTCGCCGAGCCTCGCCGCGACGATCGGACCGAGCTGCGCGGCATATCGTTCACGCATCGCGGCCAGCGGTGCTCCGCTTCGCGCGAGCTCTCGATCCCAAGGTTCCAATGACGAGCCCTCCGTGCCGGCCCGGAGCAATGCGTTCCGCTGGCGCAGTGCGCGCTGGTAGTTGCGCCAAAGCAGCAGGAAGTCGTGTTCCACGTGGAACACACCCCAGTCGAGGAACCGTCGCCGGACATCGGCTGAGCCCGAGATCAGCTCGTGCGATCCCGGCTCGAAGCAGACGACGGCGATCTCGCGCAGAAGATCCGAAACCGGAACGCGCATGCCATCGACCCGTGCCTCGAGCTCGCCGGAGACGCGCGCCAGCCCGAGCCCCAACGTCGCGTCCGCACGCTCGACGCGCCCAAAGATGCTGAATCCCGGGGTTCCATGCCGCACGAGCGCCTCTCGCGGCGCCGCGCGAAACGAGCGCGCATGCGAGAGCAGATACGCCGCCTCGAGCAGCGTCGTCTTGCCGGCGCCGTTCGGTCCAAAGAAGACGTTCCACGAAGGCGCAAGCTCCAGATCGAGGCTCTGGAACGCGCGCAGGTTTTCGAGTCGAAGCCGGACGAGCCGCACGCGGAAAGCGCGGCACCGCGAAGGGCGCCGCGTCGGGCCGGCTAGAGGCGCAGCGGCATGATCACGTGCCGCGTCTCGTCGCTGTCCGGCTTCTTGATCAGGCAGCTCGACTGGCTGTCGCGCAGGCACAGCATCACGTCGTCGCCGGTCAGCGCGCCGAGCGCGTCGAGCAGGTAGTTGACGTTGAAGCCGACGCCGAGATCGGAAACGCCGGTCTTCGCCTCGACCTCCTCGACCGCCTCTTCCTGCTCGGGATTGTGCGCGACGATCTTGAGCCGGTTCGGACTGACCTCGAGCTTGACGCCGCGATACTTCTCGTTCGAAAGGATCGCCGCACGCTGGAGCGCCGCGCGCAGCTCGTCGCGGTTCGCGCGGACCTCCTTGTCGGCGCCGATCGGCACGACGGCTTCGTAATCCGGGAATCGCCCGTCGATCAGCTTCGAAGTGAACGTGACGCCGCCGCGCTTCACGCGCAGGTGATTCCGCCCGAACTCGAGCTCGACGACGCCCTCGCCGCTCTCGAACAACCCCTGCAGCTCGATGATGCCCTTGCGCGGCACGATGATCTGTCGCGAAGCCGCGACCTTGCCGTCGAGCTTCGTGTCGGCAAGCGCGAGCCGATGCCCGTCGGTCGCGACGCAGCGCAGCGAATGTTCGCGAAGGTCGAGCAGCATGCCGTTCAAGTAATACCGCACGTCCTGATGCGCCATCGCGAAGCTCGTGCGTTCCATCAGCGACTTCAATGTCGCCTCCGGCAGCGAGACGCGCTCGACGAGCTCGATGTTCTCGATGACCGGAAATTCGGTCGCCGGCAGCGTCGCGAGCGTGAAGCGGCTGCGCCCGGCGCTGACGACGACACGCTCGCCGTTCTGCTCGAACTTGATCTTGACGCCATCAGGCAGCGCGCGGCAGATGTCGAAGAGCTTGCGTGCCGGCACCGTGATCTCGCCGGGATCGAGATCGTCGGCCTCGGTCCGCGCGACCATCTCGACCTCGAGATCGGTGCCGGTCAGAGCGACGCCGGCCGCATCGACGTTGACCAGGAGATTCGCCAGCACCGGCAGCGTCTGGCGCCGCTCGACGACGCCGACGACCTGCTGCAAGCGCCTCAGAAGGGATTCCCGTTGGATGCTGAATCGCATGTCGCGCTGGTCCTTATCTCTGGTTTTATCGAGCGAAGCGCTGTTGTGGTTATTAGTCTTGTGAACTATCGGTAAATCCGAAAAATAATTTTAAAATTCATGATCTTACGGAAATAAATGCCGCTTGATAATCGGCCTTCCCGCCTGTGGATCGTTTGTGGATTCTTTCTGAGTCCGCGCATTGTCCACAGCTTCCCCACTGCGGTCATTCGGTCAATACGCGCACGAGCTTTTCCCAGTCCTGCCGGAGCTTCCCGTCGGTCTCGCGCAGGTCGCGGACCGTGCGGCAGGCATGCAGCACGGTCGTGTGGTCGCGCCCTCCGAACGCGTCGCCGATCTCCGGCAGGCTGTGCTCGGTCAGCTCCTTGGCGAGGCTCATTGCCATCTGCCGCGGCCGCGCGACCGAGCGGCTGCGCTTCTTCGACAAGAGGTCCGAAAGACGCAGCTGGTAGTAGTCTGCCACGGTCCTCTGGATGTTAGGGATCGTGATCGCCTGCGCGTGCACGGTGAGGAGATCGCGCAAGGTTTCCTGCGCGAATTCGGCGCCGATCCGGCGCCCCTCGAAGTTCGCGCGCGCAACGAGCGTGTTGAGCGCGCCCTCGAGATCGCGCACGTTCGAGCGCATGCGCTTGGCCATCAGCACGGCGACGTCCTCGGGAAGATCGACGCCCTTCGCCTGCGCCTTCGCGAGCACGATCGCGGCGCGCGTCTCGAAATCCGGCGGCTCGATCGCGACGCTCAATCCCCAGCCGAGCCGCGATTTGAGCCGCGGCTCGAGATTCTCGACCTCTTTCGGATAACGATCGCAGGTCAGGATGATCTGCTGCTTGCCCTCGATCAGCGCGTTGAACGTATGGAAGAACTCTTCCTGCGTCGTGTTCTTGCCGGCGAAGAATTGGATGTCGTCGATCAGGAGCGCGTCGACCGAGCGGAAGCGCCGCTTGAAGTCGTCCATGTCCTTCTGCTGCAGCGCCTTGACCATGCCGCTGACGAACTGCTCGCTGCGCAGGTACAGCACGTTCACATCCGGTTTGTGCGAGCGCATCAGGTTGCCGGCCGCGTGCATCAGATGTGTTTTGCCGAGCCCGGTGCCGCCGTAGAGCAGGAGCGGGTTGTAGGCACGCCCCGGATTCTGCGCGACCTGCATCGCGGCGGCCTTGCCGAGCTGGTTCGACTTGCCCTCGACGAAGCTCTCGAACGTGTAGTGCGGATCGAGATTCGCTTCCGGAACGCGACGCTCTGCGGCCCTCGTGGCGCGCGTTCCGCGCTCGCCGTTGCGCTCGACACCGTTCGTCGCGGCGCCGATCTGGAGATGCACGGCGACCTCGCGACCGGCGACGTGATCGAGCACGCGCCGGATCTCCGCGAGGTAGCGCTCGCGGACGATCTCGAGCGTGTAGGCGTTCGGCGCCCACAGCGTGAGGCCCGCGTCCGACTCGCGCGCCTGCAAGGGCGCGAGGTAGGTGTGCACGTCCTCGGCGCTGAAACCGGCTTCGAGCCGCGCGAGGCAGCGTCGCCACAAATCGTTCATGCCATTGGTCTTGAAAAAGTCGCCGTGCCGGCGCCGGCCCGGCCGGCTCCGGCAGGAAGCCCT
>DASZWL010000192.1:0-17476 GCA_035546695.1 Rhodanobacteraceae bacterium
CGCTTTCGCTCATGCCGGCGGATCGCGGAGCGGCTTCGCCATGCGCAGGAGCTCGACGCCGTAGCCGTGCCGCTCGTACAGCGCCCGCGCTCGCGCATTGCCCGGAAAGACGCCGAGCGTGACGAAGCGGCAGCGGTTCTGTCGAGCCCAATCCTCGGCGAACGTGAGCAGCCGGCCGCCGATGCCGCGTCCGTCGTGCCCGGTCGCGACGGCGAGATCGGAGATGTGGCAGTTCGGATCGCCGGTGAAGAAATCGATCGTCGAAACGAGATGCAGGAAGCCGGCGCGAGCGCCATCGACCTCGGCGACGAATGCGTGCGAGCCCTTCGGCCGCTCGGCGAGATGGCGCGCGATGTCTCGACGCACGCCGTCGGCGCTCTCGTCTGGATCACGCCACGACGGCAGCTCGAACGCGACGAACCGCGGCACGAGCGCGAGGATGAATGCCGTATCCGCGTCGTCTGCGGGACGGATACGGACGGCGGGCTTCGATGTCGTCTCCATCGAGCGGAAGCAGCGCGCGGCGACTTCGCGTCAGGCGCCGGTCGTGCTCGGCGCCGGCCGCTGCACGAGCGTGAGATCGACGCCAAACGGCGCGTTGCGCCGCACGCCTTCGATATGCACCTTCGTGCCGGGCGCGAGCGCGGCTTCGCGGTTCAGAAGATCGATCGAATCGGCGATCGGCGTACCGTCGATCGTGAGCAAGGTGTCGCTCGGCTCGAGCCCGGCCGCGGCGGCCGGACTTTCCGGAATCACGCGCAACACGACGACACCGCGCTGGCGCTGGCCGCCGCGCGGCGGCACGTCGGTGTAGTCAGCGCCGATCCAGCCACGGATGACCTTGCCGTGCTTGATGATCTGCTCGAGCACGGTCTTCGCCGTCGCGACCGGAATCGCGAAGCCGATGCCTTCGGCGCCGGGCGTGTACGAGCGGCCGTCCGAGGTCGGCGTGCGCGGGTAGACGGCCGTGTTGATGCCGACGAGCTCGCCGAGCGCGTTGACGAGCGCGCCGCCCGAGTTGCCGGCGTTGATCGCAGCGTCGGTCTGGATGAAATCCTCGTACGCCGACATGCGCAGCTGGCGGCCGGTCGCGCTGACGATGCCCATCGTCACGGTCTTGCCAATGCCGACCGGATTGCCGATCGCGAGCACGACGTCGCCGACGTCGACCGAGGCGTCGTCCGCGATGTCGATCGACGGTAGGTCCTTCGCGTCGATCTTCAGCACCGCGAGATCGGTCTCGGCGTCGGTGCCGACGACCTGCGCCTGCGCGGCGCCGCTGTCGAGCGCGACCTGGATGTCGTCGGCGCCGGCGATGACGTGATTGTTCGTCAGCACGTAACCGTCGGCGCTGAAGATGACGCCTGAGCCGAGATTCTGTTGCAGGCGTCGGAACGGACGGCCCTGCACGATGCCGAGCAGTCGCATCGTCAGCGAATCGCGCAGCTCCTGCCGCGGCAGGTACGTCGTGACCTTGTTCGCATAGATATTGACGACGGCCGGCGAGGCGCGCGCGACGGCTTCGGCATACGAGACCGGCCCCTGGCTGCGCGCGACTCCCGCATGGGACGCGCGCGACGGCTCGGCCGGAACGCCGCGCAGGCGCGAGACGATGCCCGGCGCGAACACCGACAGCAGGAATGCCGCGGCAAGCCCGATCACGATGCTGCGGGCAACGAAGGCGAGAGTGCGTAGAGTCGCGGGGGACATCGTTCGGAGCGGCGTCGGCAGGCTCGCGCGGCCGCGCGTTTGATTGTGCGGTGCGGAGGCGTTCGTTAAACTAACACGATTTTGGGGGCCGCCCTAACCGGGCCGTCGCGCGCTGCCCGCAAGCAGCCGCACCGCGTCTCCGACGATTAAAGACGAGACCGAAAGCGCGCTCGACGAAGTCTGCGGTTGTTTGAGAAGTGCGGCCAGGATGGCCGCTCTGTTCTTTAGCGATCAGGGAGGATCGCACAAGTAACGACACCGAGGATGGCGATGGCGAACGATGCGGTGGTGGACAAGGGCCGTCGGCGATTCCTGACGGCGACGACGGCGGTCGTCGGAGGCGCCGGCGTCGTCGCGGCGGCGATCCCCTTCATCAAGAGCTGGGAGCCGAGCGCCGCCGCCAAATCGGCCGGAGCGCCGGTCGAGGCCGACATCGGCAAGATCGAGCCGGGACAGAAGGTCACGTTCGCGTGGCGCGGTTTGCCGGTGTTCGTCGTCAATCGCACGAAAGCGCAGCTCGATTCGCTGCCGCAGGTCGATTCGCAGCTCAAGGACCCGAAGTCGGACAACACCGACCAGCAGCCCGAGTATGCGAAGAACGAATACCGCTCGATCAAGCCCGAGTGGCTCGTGGTCACCGGCATCTGCACGCATCTCGGCTGCGTGCCGGATTTCTTCCCCGATCTGAAGCCCGAGCCGTTCGATCCGCAGTGGAAGGGCGGTTTCTATTGTCCGTGCCACAAATCGCGCTACGACATGGCCGGCCGCGTCTATGACGGCGTGCCCGCGCCGGCGAATCTCGCCGTGCCGCCTTACAAGTTCCTCGACGACGCGCGGATCATGATCGGCGTCAACCCGGAAGGAGCGGCGTAATGGCTACGACGTACGTCCGCCTGCATCCGAAGAACCGCGTGCTCGGCTGGATCGAGGATCGCCTGCCGTGGCTCTCGTTCCTCTCCTCGCATACGACCGGTTACTACGCGCCGAAGAACTTCAACCTCTGGTACTACTTCGGCTCGCTCGCGCTCGTCGTGCTGGTCAACCAGATCCTGACCGGCATCTTCCTGACGATGTTCTACAAGCCGAACGCGGCGGAAGCCTTCGCGTCGGTCGAATACATCATGCGCGATGTCAACTGGGGCTGGCTGATCCGCTACATGCACTCGACGGGCGCATCGCTCTTCTTCGTCGTCGTCTATCTCCACATGTTTCGCGGGCTCATGTACGGCTCGTACAAGAAGCCGCGCGAGCTCGTCTGGATCATCGGCATGCTGATCTTCCTCGCGCTGATGGCCGAGGCGTTCATGGGCTACGTGCTGCCGTGGGGCAACATGTCGTTCTGGGGCGCGAAGGTCATCATCTCGCTGTTCGGCGCGGTGCCGGTCATCGGCGACACGCTGGTGCAGTGGATCATGGGCGATTACCTCCCCGCCGACGCGACGCTGAACCGCTTCTTCGCGCTGCACGTGATTGCGCTGCCGCTCGTGCTGCTGCTGCTCGTCGTGCTGCACCTCGGCGCTCTGCACGAGGTCGGCTCGAACAATCCGGACGGCATCGAGATCAAGGAGAAGAAGAAACCCGACGGCACGCCGCTCGACGGCATCGCGTTCCATCCGTATTACACGGTGAAGGATCTCTTCGGCACCGGCTTCTTCCTGCTGCTCGCCGCGTTCATCATCTTCTACGCGCCGACATTCGGCGGCTGGTTCCTCGAGCACGACAACTTCATTCCCGCGAACAATCTCGCGACGCCCGAGCACATCAAGCCGGTGTGGTACTTCACGCCGTTCTACGCGATGCTGCGCATGATCCCGGCGAAGCTGCCCGGCGTCATCGTGATGTTCCTCGGCATCGTGCTGCTGTTCTTCATGCCGTGGCTCGACCGCGGCGTCGTGAAGTCGGTGCGCTATCGCGGGCTCGGCTACAAGATCGCGCTCGGACTTTTCGCGATCTCGTTCGTCATGCTGGGCGCGGTCGGCGCCGGCATCACGGCCGAGAAGATTCCGGAATGGTTCGGCGCCGACGCGAACGTCACGACGATCGAGAACGCGTTCGGCCGCTTCTGGTTGATCGTCTACTTCGCGTTCTTCGCGTTCCTCGTCTTCTACACGTGGTGGGGCAGGGAAAAAACCAGGCCCGTGCCGGATCGGGTGACGACCCATGCGTGAGACCGCGATCGTGAACCCGAACCGGACCCGACGGATGCTGCGCACCTTCGCCCTGATTTCCTGCGGCGCGATCTCTCTCGCCACGCTGTCGTTCGCGAGCGTCGCGCATGCAGCCGAGGAAGGGCTCGAGCCCGTCAACGTGCGCGTCGACGACATCGCGTCGCTGCAGCGCGGCTCGCGTCTCTTCTTCAACTACTGCTCGGGCTGCCATAGCCTCCAGTACCTGCGCTATTCGCGGATCGCCGAGGATCTTCACCTCGACGAGAAGGAAGTCGCGTCGAGCCTCATCTTCACCGGCGCCAAGATCGGCGACAAAGCGACGAACCACATGCCGGCCGATCTCGCCGCCGCTGCGTTCGGCAAGGCGCCTCCCGATCTCTCGCTCGAAGCGCGCGCGAAAGGTCCGGACTGGATCTATCACTATCTCAAGTCGTTCTATCTCGATCCGACGCGACCGGTCGGCTGGAACAACACGGTGTTCCCGAACGCCTCGATGCCGAACGCGCTCTGGGAGCTGCAGGGCCTCCAGGTCGCCGAGAAGGGCGAGGGCGACGAGGCCGCGCCGAAGCTCTCGATCCATACGCCGGGCCGCGTGACGCCGGAGCAGTACGACCGGGCCGTGCGCGACATCACGACGTTCCTGGCCTACGCCGGCGAGCCGGCCGCGCTGAAGCGGCAGTCGATGGGCGTCTGGGTGCTGCTCTACCTCGCGTTCTTCACATTCATTGCCTGGCTCCTCAAGCACGAGTACTGGAAGGACGTGCATTGAGCGGTCCGGCGGACGGCCGGGCCGTCCGCGTGCCATCCGGCCGGTTCCGAGCCGCCGCTCGGCGGCCGGGGCAGCTATGTCGCAGTGCGTCACGGCCGCGAAAGCAATGCTTCCGGCTAGGCGCTTCGCGGGTCGCGTAGTACATTCGCCGAGGGCAGCCGCGACCCGGGAGGGGGTTCGAGAATGGCCTTGAGTCAGCGTTCGCGAACGATCTTGACCCTGTATTCGGCGCGCGACTGCATCCATTGCCACCGGGTCCGGCTCGTGCTCGCCGCGAAGGGCGTCACTTACGATCTCGTGCCGGTCGATCTCGACGATCCGCCCGAGGACCTGCTCGACCTCAATCCGTACAACTCGGTGCCGACGCTGGTCGATCGCGACCTCGTGCTGTACGACACGAGCGTCATCTGCGAATACCTCGACGAGCGCTATCCGCACCCGCCGCTGATGCCGGTCGATCCGCTTTCGCGCGCGCGCCTGCGTCTCGCGATCGTGCGCATCGAGAACGACTGGCTGACCCTGGTCGACCAGATCGAGGCCGGCGGCCGAACGGCCGACGCCGCGCGCAAGACGCTGCGCGACGAGCTGATCAAGAACGCCTCGGCGTTCAAGGCGTCGAAATTCTTCCTGAGCCCCGAGATGAGCCTCGCCGACTGCGCGCTGGCGCCGCTGATCTGGCGGCTCGACGCGCTCGGCGTGCAGCTGCCACGCGAGGCGCACGTCATCACCGATTACGGCGAGCGCATCTTCCGGAGCCAAGGATTCACGCGCAGCCTGACGCCCGAAGAGAAACTGCTCCGACCGTGACCGAATCCAGAGTCACCTCGATCCGCATGGCGAGGGAACTGCGTCCATGACGTCCCCGGCCGCGATGACCTCGAACCGTCCGTACCTGTTGCGGGCGCTCTACGAGTGGATCAACGACAACGGCCTCACGCCGTACATCCTCGTCGATGCGACGAACCCCGGCGTGCGCGTTCCGCCCGGCGCCGCGAAGGACGGCAAGGTCGTGCTGAACATCGCCGCGCGCGCCGTCACGCAGTTCGAGATCACGAACGAGCGCATCCGCTTCCTCGCGCGCTTCGGTGGCGTCAGCCAGTCCGTCGAGATTCCGATGAACGGCGTGCTCGCGATCTACGCGCAGGAGAACGGGCAGGGCATGATGTTCTCGGCCGAGAACGCACCGCCCGAGCCGCCGCCGGCCGCCGCGAAATCGGACGATGCCGTCAAGCGGCCGCATCTTCGCGTCGTCAAATAGGGCGTATCGACTTCACCTTTGCTTTCGTCGATCGTCGATGGCGGGCCAAAGCCGGCGTTAATTCAGCGTGCGCAGCCCGGAATCCGGCACCGCCTGGAGATTCGCGCGATGCGGAAGACTCCACGCTCCGAGATCATCGCCGCTGAGATCAAGGTGGCCGCGATGGCGGTCGTGACCGTCGATGCTCACGTCGAACCCGTAGCGCCGGATCAGCGTCGGCAGCCCGTCGACGCGCGCGACGCGGATGCGCGTCATCGAGACGGTCTGGTCGAGCAGCTGCACGCCGGCCTCGCGGCAGAGCTCGCGGCCGTAGCGGATCGCACGCTCGCGCGCGGAGAGCGCGTCCATCCAGATCCAGATGGCGAGCGCGATCGCGAGCAGCAGCAGCCAGGTTCCGAGCATCGCCGAAGTGTGCGGACGGTCGCGCTGGCTGGCAAGGCGGGCCCGAGCAACGTGATCGCGCGCCGGTTCGTCCGCGGGCGCGCTCGCTACAATCGTACTCGTAGAATGGACCGCCATCGCATCGTGCCCGCGGGAGACGGGCGCGGGCGAGCGTGATCCCGTTGTTTCGCAGCTTCGACAGGGGGAAGCGATGAAACTGATCTTTCCGAATGGCGAGCACGAGCCGATCGCGCTCGAGGAAGGCCTCATGCGCATCGGCAGCGCCGCGGACTCCACGATCGTGCTGACGGCTGCCGGCGTCGCCGCGCGCCACGGCGAGATCGAGACGCGCGGCGGGCATTCGGTCGTGCGCCCGCTCGCGAGCGCGTCGCCGACCGTGCTCAACGGACGCCAGATCGCGCAGGAAATGCCGCTCAAACCCGGCGATCTGTTGCTGTTCGGGCGCGTCGGCTGCCGCGTCGCGAGCGATCGTCCGGCCGCGGCGACCGTGCCGCCGCCGTCGGCGAGGAAGGCGAGCGACGAATCCGCGCGCACGCGAGTGCGCAACACATTGCCGAAGTTCATGCTGCGCGGCGTTTCGGGACCGACGTTCGGCAAGACGTTCGCGCTGACCGGAACGATGGTGATCGGCCGGCAGAACGACAGCGACATTCCGGTCGCGGCCGAGGAGATCTCGCGCCATCACGCGCGCCTGCAGGTGACTCCGGAAGGTGTGCTCGTCGAGGACATGAGCTCGGCGAACGGCACGTTCATCAACGATAAGCGCGTGCAGAGCGGTTTGCTGAAGCCGGGCGAGGAGCTTCGACTCGACACGGTGCGCTTCCTGCTCGTCGCGCCGGGCATGGATGCGAAGCAGCAGGCGACGGCAGCGCGCGCGGAGCCGGCGAAGACGGCGGAGGCTGCGCAAGGCTCGGGCGGCAAGGCGATCGGCGTCGTCGTCGCGATCGTCGTGATCGCCGCGATCGCGTTCGGTGTCGCGCGATACTTCGGCGTCATCTGACGCGAACATTCTCGTCGTCCCCGCGAAAGCGGGGACCCAGTGCCTTTCGGTCGTTTTGGAACCGCACGGAGCAAAAGTCGCTGGGTCCCCGCTTTCGTGGGGACGACGGAGCGGAAGAACCGTCAGCGGCTATCGCGAGCGGTGAGCTCGATCCGCATCGAAAGATCGACCGCGCGCACGTGCTTCGTCAGCGCGCCGATCGAGACGAAATCGACGCCGGTCTCGGCGATCGCGCGCACGCGATCGAGGCTGACCGAGCCCGAGACTTCGAGCGGCACGCGTCCGTCGACCTCGGCGACCGCCTGCGACAGCTCGTGCAACTCGAACTCGTCGAGCATGATGCGATCGGCGCCGGCGGCGAGCGCTTCGCGCAACTCGCCGAAGTTCTCGACTTCGGTCTCGACGAGGATGCCGGGATGCAGAGCGCGCGCCTTCACGATCGCGGCTGTGATCGAGCCGGCCGTCGCGATGTGGTTTTCCTTGATCAGCACCGCGTCGAAGAGTCCGACGCGATGATTCGCGCCGCCGCCGGCGCGCACGGCGTATTTCTGCGCGAGCCGGAGGCCGGGCAGGGTCTTGCGCGTGTCGAGGACCGTCGTGCGCGTGCCGCGCACGGCATCGACGAACGCCGCCGTCGCGGTCGCGGTGCCGGAAAGCGTCTGCAGGAAATTGAGCGCTGTGCGCTCGCCGGTCACGAGCGCGCGCGCGGAGCCTTCGAGTCGGCAGAGCAGTGCGCCGGGCGCGACCGCCTCTCCGTCATGCGCGAGCCATTCGATGCGCACGGCGTCATCGAGCGCGCGAAAGCACGCGTCGAACCACGCCGTGCCGCAGAGCACCGCTGCTTCGCGCGTCACGACGCGCGCCTGCGCGAACGCATCGTTCGGCAAAAGATCGGCCGTGACGTCGCCGCTGCCGATGTCCTCGTCGAGCGCGCGGCGCACGTCGCGCGCGATCGCTTCGGCGGGAGGCAGCTCGAGATGCGGCACGCTCATATCGGAAGAAGGGTAGGCCGCCGGCCGGGCCGCAACGCTGACGGACATCGTGACGTCGAGCTCAGGAAGCCGCCGGCTTCTGCGCCGCTTCGGCGGGCGTGGCCTGCGCCGAGCGGAGCCGCGCGACGATCGCGTCGAGCGCGCGGTCGAAGAGCGGCACTTCCTCGAGCACGATCGTCGAGCCGCGGCGCAATTCCGCCGCGAGCGCGAACACGGTCTTGTCGCAGACCTTGAGGCCGCGTCGATTGACGAAGAGATATTTCGAGCTGATCGGGCTGATCCACGAGAGCTTCGCGCGCTCGCGATTGCCTTCCTCGTCGGCGAACTCGACCCACGTGCCGACCTTGATCTCGCGCGCGGCCTTGAGGAACTCGTCGTCCTCGTCGTAGTGCTCCTCGGGCGCGCCCTCGGGCGCGCTTGTGTTGAGGACGATCTCCTCCACCGGGCTCTGCGTCACCGGCGCCGGCGCGGCGGGTATCTCGGCGGAAGGCTCGGCGACCGCGGCATCGGTCTCGGCAGGCGCGGACGGAATCGCGGCGGCGGCGCCGGATGCGATGACTTCCTTCGCGGTCTTGACTTCGACCTTCTCGCCGTCGAGCAGGCGCTGATAGAACTGCGAGAGCTCCTGCATCAGCTGCTTGACGTCGTTGTCGTGGTAGGCGACGGTCGCGAGGCCGTGGCGCAGCGCCTTCTCGAGCTGCGGCAGCAGCGCGCGAAGGCGCGTCCTTTCGAGATCGGTCGTCTTCGGCAGCGCGCTCCAGACGAACTCGTCGGCGAAGCGGAGCGCGCTCTTCCACTCATCGGAATTCTCGCCCTGGCGCAACAGCGTCAGCACGAGATAGTTCGCCCACGGTCGCGACAGCACCGCGTGCACGACCGGCGGCAGGTTGCGTTCTTCGATGCGCGCGAGGATTTCGCGCGCGGCCATGCGCCGCGCGTCCTGGAGCTTCTCGCGGCCGCGCGTCGCTTCGGCGGCGCGCTGCTCGGCGATCTCGGCGCGCTTGTGGTACTGCTCCATGAAGCCGCCGAAGCTTTCGAGCTCGCGCTCGAACACGGAGACGTCGTCGTCGAAATCGCCGAGGATGGCTTCGACGACCTGCCGGATGCGATCGTGCAGGCGGCGATCCTTGTCCGATTCCTCGCTCCAGCTCTTGCCGGCGTCGGCGAGCGCGTCGAGCAGGCGACGCGCCGGATGCGTCTTCTGCGCGAAGAGATGCTTGTCGAGGATCGCGACCTTGAGATACGGAATCTGCAGGCGTCCGAGCAGCGCCTGGATCTCGGCTGGCAGGTTGCGATCCTGCAGGATGAACTCGAACAGCATGCCGACGAGATCGATCGTGTCCTCGTCGGCCGACGAGACGTGCTGCGACTTCGCCTCGCCGGAGAGCTTGCGCACCTGCTCCATCAGCTCCTGTTTGAGCTGCTGCACGGCTTGCGCGGCGTCGATGCCGTCGCCGCGCGTGTACGCCGTCGTCGACTGGTTCTGCAGGATCGTCAGCGCGCTGAGGAGCTCGGTCGGGCTGAGGCCCGGCGCTCCGCCGCCACCGCCGCCGGCACCGACATATTCGCCCGACGCATGACCGTGACCGTGGCGGCTCGCGAGCAGCGAGCGCAGCGTGCCGTAGAGTTCGGCCTGAAGCTCGGCCGCGGCCGGGTCGTAATACGAACCCGCACCGATTGGAGAGCCCGCACCGGGCGGCATGACGCCACCGGGAGCGATCGGCCCGTGATGCGCGCCGGCGGGCGGCGGAATCGGGCGCACGCCGTGCGGCAGCACATGACGGATCTGCGGCAGCACGCCGGCGCGGATCAGCTCGATGTTGACCTCTTCGTAGAGCGGATCGAGCCCGGCCATCACATAGCGGTCGAACAGCTTGTAGATGATCAGCTTGACCTGAACATTGACCTGCAGCTCGCGCACCGCCGTGCGGAACGCTTGACCCAGCACCGCCGGCCCGATCGGATTGCTCGCATCCTCGACCTTGCCGCCGCCGATGATGACGCCGAGCCGCTGGTTGATCTGGTAGAGCGAGCGCTGCAGGCGGTTCTCGGCTTTCGCGACCATGCTCGAGACCGCGAGCGATTCCTCGAGCTCCTGGTCGTCGACGAGCGAGAGCCCCGCGTTGCCCGTCGCTGGCGCCGTCTCGGGCTTGACCGGCTTCAGCTTACCTTCGGCGAACTCCGAGAAATTCTTCGACGCCTGCTCCTGGAACAGGCGCTCGACGAGCTGGCGCTTCTTGCGCACCTCGCGCATGCCGTCGAAATACTCGGTCTGGAGCGCGTTCGAGCCCGCGCGCTCGGCAAGATCGAACAGTGCATCGTCGACGTTCTCGAACAGCGTCGAGACGAGCCCGTTGATGCGCTTCTGCGCGATGCCGCGCACGAGCTTCAGGAGATCGCCGAGGCGATCTCCGCCACCGCCCGCGCCCTGGCGCTGCGACAGATCGACGACGTTGTGGGTGTCCTTGGGGGCGGTCATCCGTCGGCAGTCCTCGCTGTGCGATCTCGCTCAACGAGATGCGGAACCTTGCTGAGGAATAATAGGAAATAATCGTTAAGGCGGCGTGATTTGCGTCACGCTTGGGCCGTTCGCGCGCCGAGGCGTCCGGTCGCCGCGCCAGGTTACTCCCGCGCCGTGACGGCTATGCGCGCGGGAAATCCGCGATCTGCGCCGTCGCGATGCCCTCGTCGGCCAGCATGACCGGGATCTCGTCCTCGATCCGGTAGATCGTCCGGCCGTCGCGTGTGATGAGGCCGGCTGTCGCCGGCATCGAGAGCACGGTGCCGGATTCGAAGCGCACATTGCCGGCAGCGATCGCGCGGTTCAGCGCATCGAGCTCGGCTTGCGTCAGCACGCGGACCGGCGTCTTCGTCACCGGGCAGCAGAGGATGTCGAGAAGGCGGCGGTCGAGCATCGGCGAAAGACCCTAGCAGCACCCGCGCAACACGGGCCGATCCTGCTTCGGCGTACAATACCGGTTTTGCCGCGGACCCTCCATGAGCGGACCTGCAAACGAGCGTCCCCGCGTCGGCGTCGTGATGGGCTCGCGCTCGGACTGGGACACGCTGCAGCACGCGGCCGCGACGCTGACCGAGCTCGGCATCGCGCACGACGTGCGCGTCGTCTCGGCGCACCGCACGCCCGATCTCCTGTTCGAATACGCCGAAGGCGCCGCGGATCGCGGGCTCGTCGCGATCATTGCCGGCGCCGGTGGCGCGGCGCACCTGCCGGGCATGCTCGCTGCAAAGACGCGCGTGCCGGTGCTCGGCGTGCCGGTGCAGTCGCAGGCGTTGAACGGCATGGACTCGCTGCTCTCGATCGTGCAGATGCCGGCCGGCGTTCCGGTCGCGACGTTCGCGATCGGCAAGGCCGGCGCGGTCAACGCGGCGCTGTTCGCGGCGGCGCTTGCCGCGATGACCGACGCCGTCGTGGCGAAGAAACTCGATGCGTTCCGCGCGGCGCAGGCGAAGACCGTGCTCGACAAGCCCGATCCGCGGGTCGAGTGATGAACGTTCGACTCGACAAGCCGGCGCAGCGGCGTCACGGCTTCGGCTTTTCCTGCGTCCGGGCGACGAAATCGTGCGCTGTTCCTTCTCCCGCTTGCGGGAGAAGGTGCCGAAGGCGGATGAGGGAAGCTTTTCGCACGATTGCCCTCACCCCAGCCCTCTCCCGCAAGCGAGAGAGGGGGAAAGGCGCGCGGCGTGAGCTCCCCGTCGTCGACTGGCAAAGCGCATGGCCACGATAGGTATTCTGGGCGGCGGCCAGCTCGCGCGCATGCTCGCGCTCGCGGGCGCGCCGCTCGGACAGCGATTCCTCGTCGTCGACAGCGTGGCCGACGCGTGCGCGGGCCAGGTCGCGCCGCTGCTCGTCGCCGACTGGCGCGATTTCGATGCGCTCGAAGGTTTCGCCAAGCGCATCGACGTCGCGACGTTCGATTTCGAGAACGTGCCGGCCGAGACCGCCGACTGGCTGACCGAGCACACGCGTGTCTTCCCGAATCCGCGCGCGCTCGCGCTTGCGCAGGATCGCCTCGCCGAAAAAAACCTGTTCCGCGAGATCGGCCTTGCGACGCCCGCGTTCGCCGCGGTCGATACGCGCGAGGATCTCGCGCGCGCGATCGAAGCGATCGGATTGCCGGCCGTCCTGAAGACGCGCCGCCTCGGCTACGACGGCAAGGGTCAGGCCGTGCTGCGCTCGCAGAACGACGCCGATGTCGCGTGGGCGCTGCTCGGCGGAGCGCCGCTGATCCTCGAAGCGTTCGTGCCGTTCACGCGCGAAGTTTCCGTCGTCGCCGTGCGCTCGCAGTCGGGCGAATTCCGCGCTTATCCCTTGACGCAGAACTGGCACTCGGGCGGCATCCTCGCCGCGAGCCTCGCGCCCGCGCCCGACGCGGACGCGCTAGCGGAACGCGCGTTCGCGCATGCGCGCGCTCTCGCCGAGCGGCTCGATTACGTCGGTACGTTCGCTCTCGAGCTGTTCGATCGCAACGGCGAGCTGCTCGGCAACGAGATCGCGCCGCGCGTGCACAACTCCGGGCACTGGACGATCGAAGGCGCGATCACGAGCCAGTTCGAGAACCACGTGCGCGCGGTCGTCGGCCTCCCGCTCGGCGACACGTCGCTGCGGATGCCGAGCGTCATGCTCAACTGGATCGGCGAGCTGCCCGACGCGAACGCGATCCTTCGCGAATCGGACGCGCACTGGCACGACTACGGCAAGGAGCCGCGCGCGGGACGCAAGGTCGGCCACGCGACAGTTTGCGCGCGCACGAACCCGGAATTGGGCGAGCGCCTCGCGCGTATCGCCCGGGCGCTCGGGCGCGAGGCGCAGGTCGAGCCGGTGCTGGCGGCGTTGGTCGCCGGATAACGATTGCCGGGAATAGGGAATCGGGAATAGAGAGTCCGAAGCTCGATCCCTATTCCCAGTTTCCCTATTCCCAATTCCCGGCCCTCAAGCCATCTGACTCGCGACGAACTCCCAGTTCGCCAGATTCCAGAACGCCTCGACGTACTTCGGCCGCGCGTTGCGGTAATCGATGTAGTACGCGTGCTCCCAGACGTCGCAGGTCAGGAGCGGACGATCATTGCCCGTGATCGGCGTGCCAGCGTTCGAGGTCGAGACGAGGCCGAGCCCCTTGTCCGCGCGCTGCACGAGCCAGCCCCAGCCCGATCCGAACGTGCCGACCGAAAGCTTCGTGAACTCGTCCTTGAACTGCGAGAAGCCGCCGAACGCCTTGTTGATCGCGTCGGCGAGACGGCCCGAGGGCTCGCCGCCGCCTTTCGGCGACAGGCAGTTCCAGTAGAACGTATGGTTCCAGGTCTGCGCGGCGTTGTTGAACATGCCGCCGGACGATTTGCGGACGATCTCCTCGAGCGCCATGTTCTCGAACTCGGTGCCCTTGATCTGGTTGTTGAGGTTCGTGACGTAGGCCTGGTGGTGCTTGCCGTAGTGGTAGTCGATCGTCTCCGCCGAGATGTGCGGAGCCAGCGCGTCGCGCGCCCATGGCAGCGGGGGAAGCTCGATGGCCATCGTTCCGTCTCCTTGTGGAAGGGTCGTTCAGTCTACCAGCCCGTGGCGCGGCGCCGCCGCGCACGCGGCGCGCTGGTAGAATTGCGTTCAGTGGCGCGCCGCGCCGGCTGCTTCGAGAACGCAATGGAAGTCGTTGAACGCATCAAGTCGACGCTCGCGTCGCATCCGATCGTGCTTTTCATGAAAGGCACGCCGCAGTTTCCGATGTGCGGCTTCTCGAGCCGCACCACGCAGGCGCTGAAGGCCGTCGACGCCGATTTCTTCGCCGTCAACGTGCTGGAAGATCCCGAGATCCGCGCGAACCTGCCGCGCTACTCGAACTGGCCGACGTTTCCACAGCTCTTCATCCACGGCGAGCTGATCGGCGGTTGCGACATCACGATGGAGCTCTACGAGTCCGGCGAGCTCGGCCGTCTCGTCAAGGACGCGCAGAAAGCCTGACATGCTGCCGCCGGCGAAGCCCGATGGCGCGCCGCGAGCCGCCGCCGACGCGTTGCGCGGCCGCGTCGTGCTCGTCACCGGCGCGACCGGCGGGCTCGGGCGCGCGACTTCGCTCGCCGCAGCCGCGTCCGGCGCGACGGTCGTGCTGCTCGGCCGCAAGGTGCGCGCGCTCGAGGCTCTCTACGACGAGATCGAAAAGAGCGGCGGCGCGCAGCCCGCGGTATATCCGATGGATCTCGCCGGCGCGACGCCGCGCGATCATGCCGATCTCATCGCTGCGATCGAGCGCGAATGCGGACGTCTGGACGGTCTCGTCCACGCCGCCGCGCACTTCGACGGTCTCCAGCCGTTCGACCAGCAGACGCCCGAGGAATGGTTTCGCACGCAGCAGGTCAATGTGACCGCGCCGTTCCAGATCACGCAGGCCGCGCTGCCGCTGATGCGGAAATCGGCTGACGCCGCGATCGTGTTCGTGCTCGACGATCCCGCGCGCGTCGGCAACGCGTTCTGGGGCGGCTACGGCATCGCCAAGCACGCGCTTGCGGGTCTTGCTTCGATCGTGCACGAAGAGACCGAGCGCAGCCCGGTGCGAACGCATGCGCTGCTGCCGGGTCCGATGCGAACGGTGCTGCGCCGCGCGGCGTATTACGGCGAGGATACGCTGATGCATCCGGAGCCGGATTTCGCGGCGGCTGCGGTCACTTGGCTGCTCGGCGAGGAAGGTGTGCCGATGCGCGGGAAAGTGCTCGATCTCAGGTAGCGGCAACTTGTCCGGCGCGCAACCGCGCTTCGGCACGCAATTACCTTACCGTCGTCCCGGCGAAAGCCGGGGCCCATTTAGATTTTTTGCCGTTTACACAAAAAAAGCCAGAGCACAATGGATCCCGGCTTTCGCCGGGATGACGGAGTGGTGTGCGTTATCCAGAACGTGTGGCGCTAGCTCAACGCCTGCGCATGATGCCGCAGGTGATCTTCGACGAACGTCTGGATGAAGTAGTAGCTGTGGTCATATCCCGCATGCACGCGCAGCGTCAGCGGCTGGCCGGCTTTCCGGCACGCGGCATCGAGGCGCCAGTGCTGCAATTGCACTTCGAGGAACTTGTCGGCGTAACCCTGATCGACGAGGATCGTTCCGGGAAACCGCTTGCCGTCTTCGAGCAGCGCGCACGCATCGTACGACCGCCACGTCTTGCGGTCGTCGCCGAGATATCGCGGCAATGCCTTCTGTCCCCACGGTACTTCGCTTGGGGCGACGATCGGCGCAAATGCTGATACCGACTTGTAGCGTTCGGGATTCTTGAGCGCGATCGTCAGCGCGCCGTGTCCGCCCATCGAATGGCCGAAGATGCTCTCGCGGCTCATGTCGGCGAACGCGAAGCTCGCGCCGATCACGGATGGCAACTCCTTCGTCACGTAGCTGTACATGCGAAAGCGTTTGGCGAACGCGGGCGTCGTCGCGTCGAGATAGAAGCCGGCCGCTTCGCCGAATTCCCAGTCGCCGGTCGCACCTTCGATGCCAGTATCGCGCGGGCTCGTGTCGGGCGTGACGATCATGATCCCGAGCTCGGCCGCTGCGCGCTGCGCGCCGGCCTTGATGACGAACGTTTCTTCCGTGCAGGTGAGCCCGGCGAGGTAATAGAGCACCGGAACCTTGCGTTTCTCCGCTTGTGGCGGACGGAACACGCCGAACTTCATCGGCCCGCCGGTCTCGGCCGATTCGTGCTTGTAGAAACCCTGCATGCCGCCGAAGCAGCGCTGCTCGGAAATCGTCTCGACGGCCATCGTCGTGCCTCGAAGTCGGGATGCGGAAGAAAGATCGCGGTGCGATCGTCGGATCGCGCCGGGAAAGGCGCAGCAAAGCACGTCAGCCGCGCTCTGGCAATGCGCTTCGCGCAGCCAGTTCCGGCGTGCGCGTGATGCGCCATCCGAGCCAGCCCGAGCTCGCCGCCGCGAGCATCGTCAGCGCGGCGAAGCCCGGCGTCGCGAGTCCGAGCCAGCGCAGGAGATTGAAGCCGCTCGTGACGACGATGTCGCCGAAGCGCCAGACCGAGGTGTCTATGAAGTTCTTCGTCTTGTAGCGCGTCTCGGCCTCGACGCGCGTATAGAGACTGTCCATGGCAGGTTTGAAGACGCCGTACGCGCTCGCGCGCGTGATGACCGCGACGACCGCGATCCACGAGCCCGGAAACACGGCGAGCCCGCCCAGCATCAGCGCCTTCAGCGCGCCGTCGAGCGCCATCGCCGAGCGCGGTCCGAAACGCACCATCAGCGGGCGCGTCAGCACGACCTGCAACAGCATCTGCAACGTGTTCGCGTAGAGATCGATGCTCGCCGCGAAGCCGATGCGCGCGTCGCGCGTCGCGAACGTTGCGCCGCTGTAATCGGCGAGCATCGCGTAGATGACCGTGCCGACCGCATCGCCGAGCAGCATCAGCAATGCGAGACGACGCATCAGCGGCGATTTCAGCGTCTCGATCGCGCCGGCGAGCATGCCGCCGCCGATGATGCGCTCGTCGCGCCGCACGTCGCCGGCCACCGGATGCGCGCGCGACCAGCGCGATAGCGCGACGATGCAGCCGATCGCAAGGCCGAGCATCAGCGAGGAGACGACGAGGAGACCCGAGACGCCGACCAGGAACACGAGCGCTTTCGTCAGCGCGGGCCCGGCAAGCGCGCCGACGGCGCCGCCGAGCGTGATGACCGGAAAGAGCCGATGCGCCTGCTCGGCGTCGAAGAGATCGGCCATGAAGCTCCAGAACACCGCGACGACGAAGAGATTGAACACGCTGACCCAGACGAAGAACACCGTTCCCAGGAGGCGCGCGCCGATCGCGTCCTGCATGCGGAACGCCGGGACGAACGCGAGCATGCCGGCGATGAAGAAGAGATAGACGATCGGCACGAACGTCCGCCGTGGAAAGCGTGCGACGAGCGCGCCGAACACCGGCGTCAGCGCGAGCGTCGCGACGAACGTCGCCGCGTAGAACATCGGCAGCGACGTCGAGCCGACGGCCGCCGAGAGCTGATCGCGCACCGGACGGATCACGTAATACGCGGCGAGCACGAGGAAGAAATACGCGAATGCGACGGACACCGCGAACCATTCGTGGCGCTGGATGGCGGGACGATGCGGCACGTCGAACCCCCTTCGGCTGCGGCGCGCGCAAGCCTAGCACGCGGATTTTGCGCTCCGCGCAAGCGGACGT
>DASZWL010000193.1:0-2113 GCA_035546695.1 Rhodanobacteraceae bacterium
GCGAGTCCGATCAGGGTCTTCTGGTTCATGCGACGTCTCCCTGCGCTGCGCGACGGCGCTGGTTGCGCCACCACGCAAACGCGAGCGCGGCGATCGTGACGAGCAGCGGCATCAGCACGATGTTGACGAGCTTCAGCTTCGTGCCGAGCGCTTCGATCTCGGCATCGAGCGAGCGGCGCACCTGGCGCAGCTCCTTGCGGATTTCGAGCTTGCGCTTGAGGAAATTGTCGAGCTCGGATTTCTGCTCCGGCGAGAGGATCTGCGCCTGATCCTTGCTCTTCGCGCTCTGAAGATCGGTCAGCTTGCGCTCGGTGTCCGAAAGCTCTTTCTGGAGCTCTTCTTCCTTCGCGCGGAAGCGCTCGTCGGCGCCGCGCTTCAGCGCTTCGACCGTCGTGAACGGACGCTGCGAAGTCGCTCGTCCGCGAATCGAGATCAGGTCGCTCGATCCCGCCATGTTGTCGAGCGCGTTGACGGCGAAATCGCCGTTGTTCGCGAACGCGTTCATGAGCTTCTGGCCGAAGAACGGACGGATCTGCACCCACATGCGATCGGACAGGATGTCGGTGTCGGCGACGAGGATGATCTGGCCTTCGTCCTTCGATTCCTTGAGCGCGCCTTCGTCCTTGCGATCCGGGAACGCGGTCTTGAACTTGCCCGAAAGCCGCGCAGCGACGATCAGATGCTCGCCGCCGGGCTTGTAGTCGGCGTAGAGCGTCGACGGATCCTGCAACAGGCGCAGACGATCGGTCGGAACCGTCGTCGCGTCGCCGGTCGTCTGGATCAGCGGCGTCAGCTTCTCGTCCTTGGCGTCCTTCGAAAGCTCGAAGCTGCCGGCCGTCGAGACGTTGATCGAATCGAGGTTCGCGGTCGTCACTTCGTCGCGATTGAGATCCTCCGCCGTGAAGCCGAGGATCGCCGGATGGCGCACCGGCGCCTGGCCTTCGCCCATGCTGATCGGCAGCGCGCGCTGGCGGTCGAGCACGACCTTCTTCGGGTCGTACACGATGCCCCAGGCCTTGAAGAGCTTCGGCAGGTCCGAAGACTTGTCGGCCATCATCGCCGCCATCGGATTCTGCGGATCGGCGCCTGCGTCGTCGAGCTCGGCGTTCGGATCGACGAACACGAGGAGATGCCCGCCGCGAAGGACGAACTGGTCGATCGCGTACTCGGCATCGTCGGAGATCTGCTTCGGATGGACGACGACGAGCACGTCGATGTCCTTGTCGATCGATTTCAGCGTCGAGGCCTGCAGCGGCTTCATCTCGAAGAGCTGCGACCACTGCTGGTCGACGGCCCACGGCTCGCGCATCTGCCGCGTCGCGGGATCGAAGCCCGACGCGATCGGCAGATCCGACACGATGCCGACGACCGGCTTCTTCGCGACACTGAGCTCGTGCAGGAGCTTTGCGATGTCGTACTCGAGGAACGATTCCTTCTCGGGATTGAAGAACGGAATCGTCGACTGGCCGTTCGTCGAGTTCGTACCGGCGAGGCCGAAGAAGATCTTCTCGCCGGCATTGCCGACCGGCACGGACTGGAGACCGAAGCTCGCCGCGCGATCCTCGTCCTCCGAGAACGGCAGCGGATCGATCAGCTGGAGCCGGATCTTGCCGCCCGAGCGCGACGAGATTTCCTCGAGCATCTCGCGCACGCGCGTGTAATATGTGCGCAGCTGCGGAATGTCCTGCGTGCCCTTGTCCGAGAAGTAGAGATAGAGGTTTATCGGCTCGTCGATCGAGCCGATGATCTTCTTCGTGCCGTCCGACAGCGTGTAGAGATGGTTCTGCGTGAGATCGACGCGCGCGCCGCGGAAAGCGACGTTGACGAGCAGCATGACCGCGACGAACAGCACCGCGAGCACGGCGAGCGCGGTTCCCGAGAGGGCTTTGCGATTGAATGTCATCGGGATCCCTCCTCAGACCGCTTTCTTGTAGTCGATGACGACGGCGTTCGCGTACAGCCAGACGCCGATCATCAACAGGAAATAGATGAGATCGCGAAGATCGATCACGCCCTTGCCGATCGACGCGAAGTGCGTCAGGAACGAAAGCCCCGACACCGCATCGACGACGCCCTGCGGCGCGATCGCGCGGAATGCGTCGAGCACGAGCGG
>DASZWL010000194.1:0-5577 GCA_035546695.1 Rhodanobacteraceae bacterium
GACGCTCGCCAGCCGACGATTCTCGTTCGGCTGGCCGCTTCCCGCGGCACGCCGAAGCTGAATCGCCGGCTGCTGATGGCGGCGTGTTCGCGCCCAGTTCGTTGATGTTCGACGCCAGATTCTGGCATCTTGGGTTCATGACAGTATGGTTTCGGCCGAGCGCAGACGCCCGGCCTTCTCCTCTCGTTGGCCTCGCGCAGGGGCTCGTCGCCGCCGCAATCGTGCTGATCGCGCTGGCATGGCTTGATCCCGCACTCCCGTGGCCGCCATCGACATGGACGCCCGACGGCGTCGTGCGTCTGATCCTGAATGCGATGCCCGCGCTCGCGGTGCTGCTCGTGCTGCTCGCGGTCACGCGACGGCTCTGGCTTGCCGCGTGGTTCGTCGTCGTCGCGCTCTGGGCACTGTACGCGGCGAACGTCGCCAAGCTTGCGGTACTCGAGACGCCGCTCATTCCGGCGGATCTGCGCATGCTTTCGGATCTGGTTCCGTCGGTTCGACTCCTCAGGCACTACGTCGACTTCGATGCCGTCGTCGCCGAGCTCGTCGCGGCAATTCTCTGCTCGTGGCTCCTGTACCGCGCCGCGCGTCCGACGATCGCGAGCGGACGGCGCCGTCTCCTCGTCGGCTTGCTCGGCGCGCTGGCAGCGATTTCGCTCGCCGAAGGCGCTCCGCCGTGGCGATGGCTCTACGACGCGAACCGACTCGGGTTCGAGCCGTGGTCGATCGGTGACAGCGTCGCGCGCACGGGCTTGATCGGAAGCCTTCTCCTTTACCAGTGGGACTACGGCGGGCGCGATGTTCCGCCCGGCGATCCCGATTCCGCCGAAGAGCTCCTGCAGCGCCATGCAACCGCGCTGGAGCAGCGTTTCGCGGCGGTCGACGGCGATCTACCGGACATCGTCGTCGTACAGAGCGAATCGTTCTTCGATCCTTCGAAGCTGCGCGGCGTCGCGAAGGGCCAGTACCTGCACGGATTCGAGCGCGTCGCCGCGCAAGCGCGATCGGGCGAGCTCGTCGTGCCGACATTCGGCGGCGGAACGATCCGCACGGAATTCGAAGTGCTGACCGGCGCGCCGCTGCGGAGTCTCGACGGCGTGCAATATCCTTGGATCGAGCTCGACCGGCGCGATTTCACCGCGCTTCCGCGCGTGCTCGCGCGTCACGGTTATCGCACGCTCGCGATCCATCCGAATGCGGGCGCGTTCTGGAATCGCACGCGCGCGTATCCGGCGCTCGGCTTCGAGCGGTTCATCGACGGCGCCGCGTTCGCGGACGATGTGATCGTCGGACTTTTCACCGGCGAGGCGGCGTTGACCGACCGCATCCTCGCCGAGCTCGACGCCGAAGGCCCGCCGCAATTCATCTTCGCCGTCAGCATGGAAGCGCACGGCCCGTTCGACTGGCGCCCGGGGCTCGACGCGGATCGTCTCGCCGCGCTGCCGCTTCCCGAAGGTCTCGACGAAGGCGGGCGCTACTGGATGCACAACTATCTCTATCTGCTCGACGACGCCGACCGCGAGCTCGACCGGCTGGCGACGGCGCTCGCGAAGCGATCACGCCGCACGCTGCTGCTGTTCTACGGCGATCACCTGCCGTCGCTGCCGCCGGTCTACGCGCAACTCGGCTTCGACGACGACGGCAAGGCCGAGAAGCAGACCGTGCCGTGGCTTCTTTTCGATACGGCATCGGCTTCGGCGTTCCGCCGGGAGCTCGACACGCAGGCATGGCTCCTGCCCGCGATCCTGCTCGACGAGGCCGGCGTCGGCGGCGCGTCGTATTTCTCGGCGCTCGACGCGCTGCGCACCGAGATGGATCTCGACACGAACGCAAGCGCGATCGACGACACGCCGGGGCTCGTCGCGCTGGCCCGGCTTTCGCTTCGAGGCGAAGCCGACGCGATGCTGGATGCGATGTTCGGGAGAAACGTCGCCGGCGATTGAACTCGGCTAACACGGAATCGGCCGGCGACGATCGCGACTCATCGCTGCATGCGCGGGTCTCGACGCGCGAGAAGCTGCGCTCTCTTTCCCGGGAATGAACGGCACGTATCGGCTTTGCCGTTGTTCAGTCGCGGGATCAGCACGCGGGAGCACTTTCGGCGAAGCAGCACTCTGCTGCGCCCGGAAGGAGCAACCATGGCCCGCGGAGACAAGTCGAGCTATTCGAGCCGGCAGAAGCGCAAAGCCGCTCACATCGAGAAAGGCTACGAGCGACGCGGCGTGTCGAAGAAGACGGCGCAGAAGCGCGCGTGGGCGACCGTCAACAAGCAGGAGGGTGGCGGCGCCAGAAAGAAGAGCAGCACACGGAAGAAGGCTGCATCGAAGAAAAGCGGAGGAAGGAAGACCGCGCATCGGAAGTCGTCGGCCAAGAAGACTTCGGGCAAGACGCCGCGCCGGAAGACATCGCGCAGAAAGACGACTCGCAAGACTTCCCGATCGCGCCGCTGAGCGGTCAACGCCGCCGTGACGGACGATCGGATATTGGCGGCGCTCGATCCTGCGGGCGCTTCCAGGCGCCGCTTGACGGCATGATCGGCCAGCGCGACGTCATCGCCGATTCGCTCGTGCTGATCGCGACGCTCAACACTCGTCGCATCCGCCTAACGGTTCGTGGCGGCTCTAACGCATCACTAACTTTCCGATGCGAGCGGGTCCGTAAAGTCCGGCTTTTCGACTCGGAGGCTTCATGCGCGCGATCATCGCCACGTCGATTCTTCTGCTCACGTCCGCGGCCGGCGCAGCCGAGCCGCATGCGGCGCCGGCGTCCGATCCCGCGCTCGCGATTTACGCGAAGCCCGGTGAGCTCGTCGACGTCGGCGGCCGCAAGCTCGATCTTCGATGCAGCGGTAGCGGAACGCCGGCCGTCATGCTCGAAGCGGGCGCGATGTCGGATTCGTTGACGTGGCATCGCGTGCAACCGCTCGTCGCGAAGTCGACGAAAGTCTGCTCGTACGATCGCGCCGGTTACGGATTCAGCGACGGTGGCCCGCTGCCGCGCGACGTCGATGCGGACGCCGCGGATCTGCACGCGCTGATCGACGCCGCGAAGATTCGAAAGCCGGTTATCCTCGTCGGACATTCGCTGGGCACGAACATCGTGCGCCGGTTCGCCGATCGGCACGCGGATGAAGTCGCCGGCATCGTGCTCGTCGATCCACCGCCGCAGCGCACGAGCGAGTTCTCGGCCGAATGGGTGAAGGCCGACAACGACGGCGCCGAGCAGCGCATCGCGTTCGCGAGCGCGTGCGCGAAAGCCGCCGGCGATGGCAAGCTCGAGAAACCGGAAGGTTCTCTCGCGCAGTGCATCCGCGCGCCGGACCCGCGCTATCCCGAGGCGCTCAATGCCGCGATCCGATCGCAGAAGGAAAAGCCGCCGTTCTGGCGCACGCTGATTTCCGAGATGCAGGCGAACATCGCGCTGTTCGAACAGCCGGTTCCGTCCGCCGAATCGCACGGTGCGATTCCGCTGATCGTGCTTTCCGCGAGCGACCCGTTCGAAGGCGCGCCGCCCGAAGGCAAGAAGGCGATGGAAGCCGCGCGCGAGAAGACGCAGAAGTCGATCGCGAAGACGTCGACGCGTGGCAAGCTCGTGCCGGTTCCGCAATCGTCCCACGACATCCAGCTCGACCAGCCGCAGGCAGTAGCGAGCGCGATCGAGGAAATCGTCGCGGCGGTGCGCGCTTCTGCCAAGCACTGATTCGCGCGGCGTTCGCACTCGACGTACGATGAGCCGCCGGTTCGCGGCTGCTTCGAGGTCGAAGGCGATGGCGCACAAGGTGACGTTCAACCTGCCCCGGCGCGAGCTCGGGCGCGAGGACATCGTGTTCGTCGTGCAGAAGGACGACAAGCGTTTCGGCACGCTGCTCGTCTCGAAAGGCGCTGTCGAGTGGCGCCCGACGAACAAGGTCTACCGGCGCAAGATCAGCTGGGACAAGTTCGATCAGCTGATGCGCGAGATCGGCAATCGCGTCTGATCACGCCAGAATCCGATCGCGATTGCGACTTCACCCGGTCGGACCGCCCATCACCGGCAGCACGATGCCGCTGATGTAGCTCGCGCACGCGGGCGATGCGAGGAACACGTACGCCGGCGAGATCTCTTCGGGTTGAGCCGGCCGGTGCATGTCGCTCGATTCGCCGAATTTCGCGACGTCTTCGGCGGGACGATCGGCCGGATTCAGCGGCGTCCACACCGGCCCCGGCGCGACCGCGTTGACGCGGATGCCTTTCGGCAGAAGATTCGACGCGAGCGATTTCGTGAACGCGTGGATCGCGCCTTTCGTCGCCGAATAATCGAGCAGGCCGCCCGAGCCGAACAGCGCGGTCTCCGAGCCCGTGTTGATGATCGCGGCGCCTTCCTTGAGATGCGGCACCGCGGCCTTGGCCATGTTGAAGTAGCCATAGACGTTGGTGCGCATCGTGAGATCGAACTGATCGTACGAAAGATCCTCGATCGAATCCGCGTGTTCCTGGAACGCGGCGTTGTTGACGAGCACGTCGAGCTTGCCGAACTTCCGCACCGTGCGATCGACGGCGTCTTCGCAGAACGCGGCGTCGCTGACGTCGCCTTCGATCAAAAGGCATTCGCGTCCTTCGTTACGCACGGCTTCGGCCGTCGTCTCGGCATCTTCGCGCGAGGCGAGATAGACGATCGCGACGTCGGCGCCTTCGCGCGCGAACAGCACCGCGACCGCGCGGCCGATGCCGGAATCGCCGCCGGTGATCAGCGCGACGCGATCCTCGAGCTTGCCGCTGCCGCGATAATCCGGCGCCTCGAAGCGCGGCGAGGGTTCGAGGTCGGCTTCGCGGCCGGGCTTCGCGAGGTGCTGCGCCGGCAGCGGATTCTCGGGCTCGCGCCGCGGTCCGGCCTGCACGCCTTTAGGTTTCGGCTTCGAGGAATGCTTGCGCGCATCGCGCTCGTCGATACCACGTTGGACGTTGCGCTGACGCGCAAGCGTCGCGCTCGCGCGGGATTTTTTGCTCGTGCTGGTCATGGCCCTATCCGTCGGCTGGCTTGCATCGCTCAATTGTCGCGATGCCAGCTGAACACGGACCCCGGCACCAGGGGCTCGATGTCGATGCCGAGCGCGACGAAGACGTCGAGCGCATCGCGAAGCGCGCGTTCGATCGCGTTCGAGCCCGGAGACGGCGGCGCGTTGTGACGCTCGTATTCGATCGCCTCGAGCATCTTCGCCGACCACGCGTAAAGCAGCGCGCCGCGTTCAGCGAAAATTTCGCGAAGCCACGCGCGCAGCGACGCGTGCAACACGAGGCCTTCGTTGGCCGCGAGCGATTCGGCCATCGAAACGGCATCGGCGTACGCGCCTCGATGCCATTCGGTGTAACCGGCCGCCGCATCGGGCACGACGAGTGGTGCGGGCGAGCGGCGGTCCGCGAATGCGGTCAGCAGCGCGCGTTCGATGCGCCGTGCATCGCGCACGCGGTCGGTCGCGACAAGAAATGCGCGATCGAGATCGAAGAAATCGAAGAAGCGCCGGTGCAGCGTCTGCATGCGCCGCAGCGGATCGCGCGAGAAGCCGATCTTCAGGAGATCCTCGTCGCGGCACGGGAGCAC
>DASZWL010000195.1:0-2083 GCA_035546695.1 Rhodanobacteraceae bacterium
TGACGAGAGCGCTGTCAGCGCGCGCGTCGCGAGCGGCAGCGATTGATGCAGGTTCTCGAACACGCCGACGATCTGCGGCACGACCCAGGTCATCAAGCCCGCGACGACCGCGATCGCGACGATCGAGAGCAGAATCGGATACGCGAGCGCCGCGAGGATCTTCTGCTTCAGCGCATCGCGCGCCTCGGCGTAGTCGGCGAGCTTCTCGAGCACCACGTCGAGCTTGCCGGACTGCTCGCCGGCGCCGACCGTCGCGCGAAAGACATCCGGAAAACTCTCGGGAAACTCGCCCATCGCCTGCGCGAGGCTCGCGCCTTCCATGACGCGCGCACGCAGCGCCGCCGTCATGCCGCGCTGGCGCTCGCCGTCGGCCTGCTCGGAAAGCGCGCCGAGCGCCTCGTCGATCGGAAGGCCCGCGCCGACCAGCGTCGCGAGCTGGCGCGTCAGAAGAGCAAGCTCGGCGCCACCGATGCCGCGCCGCGCGAAGATTCCGGCACGTCGCGCCGCACCTTCGCGGACTTCATCGACCGAGAGCGGATTGAGCCCTCGCTCGCGCAATGCGCCGCGCACCGCGCGCGCAGTGTCGCCTTGCAGCACGCCGCGCTGCATCCTGCCGGATCCGTCGAGCGCCTGGTATGCGAATGCGGGCACGGAATCGATGCTTCGCTAGTTCATGCTGCTGTTGAAGAGTGCGGCCATGGATGGCCGCTTTTCGGTTTCAGCGATCATCGATGATCGCAAAAGAGGACGTTCGTGAACGGCTGCGTATTCTTCCAGCGATAGCCTTCGAAGTCGCGTCGGTCGGTCGAAAGGATGCGCCCTTCGCCAAGATCCTCGGCGAGGATCACGAGCGAGGCGTCGGCGAGATCCATCGGCAGATCGCGATAGCGGCTCATCAGCGCATGCGCCCGGAACAACGCATCGCGCGGCGGCTCCGGAACGTCGCAGGCACCTCGAGCGACGCCGTCGACGAACGCGACGCATTGCGCGACGCCGACGCGCGCCGACAGGAGATGCGTGACTTCGGTCAGCACGGGCCACGTGCTGACGAAACCTTCGGCCGAATACCGATCGAGCGCGGCACGCGCCGCGGCGTGATGACGATCGCGCCGATTGCCGAGCGCGATCCAGAAGCCGCTATCGGCGAGGATCATCCGGCGACGGTTCCGAGACCCGCAGCGGCAGCTTTTCCTCGAGCGTATCGGTGAGGTACGACTTGTAATATTCGGAAAGATCCTCCGGCCCCTCGCCTCCGCCGATGAAGCCCGCTGCTGTGAGCAGTTTCGCGGCGTCCGCGCGCGGCTTGAAATGCGCCGCGTGGTATTCGCGCAGCGCATCGCGCAGGAGATCGGACGCCGACACGCCCTCGCGGCGCTGAAGCTCGCGGAAGCGGCGCGCGTCCTCGCCGGTCAGGCGAGCATTGATGCGGATTTCGGGGTCCGAATTCATGTCATAAATGTATGACGACTGCTTGGAGAAAGCAAGACCCGCCGCCTGAAGCCTTGCAGCGCGGCCTGGACGGGAGCGACGTATACGGGCCGATTCAATCTTCCCGCGTCACGCGCAGCACTTCCTCTGGTGACGTGATTCCGCTCGCGCACTTGCGCCACCCGTCGTCGAGGATCGACGGTGATCGCGTGCGCGCCTGCCGCTCGAGATCGGCTTCCGACGCGCCTTCGTGGATCAGCCGGCGCATCGTCTCGTCGACGCCGACGAGCTCGTAGATGCCGGTACGGCCCTTGTAGCCGGAATGGCGTCCCGGAAGATCCGCGCGCGGTCGATACAGCGTCGCCTTCGTTTCCGGTGGCTTGCCGAACGCGGCGAGCTCCGACGCCGTCGCGCCGTACGCCTCGCGCGTCGCGGGATCGAGCACGCGCACGAGCCGCTGCGCGAGCACGCCGATCAGCGAGGACGAAAGCAGGAAGGGTTCGACGCCCATGTCGCGCAGTCGCGTGACCGCGCCGACCGCGGAATTCGTGTGCAATGTGGACAAAACGAGATGTCCGGTCAGTGACGCCTGCACCGCGATCTCGGCGGTTTCGAGATCGCGGATCTCGCCGACCATGACGACGTCGGGATCCTG
>DASZWL010000196.1:0-13946 GCA_035546695.1 Rhodanobacteraceae bacterium
GCGCGACAACATCGACGGCAGTCCCTCGGGCTGCTTCGACGGCGGCATCCTCGAAGTCTCGATCGACGGCGGCGTGTTCAGCCAGGTTCCGCAGGCAGCGTTCCTCGTCGGCTCGTACACCGCCACGGTCGCCAGCAGCGGTGGCAATCCGCTGGCCGGCAATCCTGCCTGGTGCGGACTCGGCTCGGCCTACGAGCCGATCGTCGCGGATCTCTCGACCTACGCCGGCCACGACGTGCAGTTCCGCTTCCGGTTCGGCAGCGACAACCACGCGTTCGCGCACGACAGCGTCTGGCACATCGACGCGATCAAGGTTCAGGGCTGCAGCGACGAGACCGGCGATCGCATCTTCGCGGACGGATTCGACGGCACGCCGTAGCGGTTCGTCGAGCTTTCGCCGTCTCAAGGCGCCTGCATTCGCGGGCGCCTTTTTCTTGCCGATCGCATGGAGCCGCTTTTCTCCGCGCATCCGATTCCGGCGATGAACTACGCCAGTGAGCGACCGGTTCCCGGCCCACCGCTCCTCCGTCGCATTTTGTTGCGAAACACGAAAGCACACCGAAAGGCAGCGGGACTAGCGTCGCGCCGCTGCGATCCGCATCGGCGGTCGACGATCGCAGACAGCGCGCAAACGCACGCGCTCGATGCGCACGCCGCCATCGGAGGCCTCGTGAAAACGCTCCTCGTTTCGATCGCAACGACGTTCGCTCTCGTCCTCGCCATGGCGGCGCACGCAGCGCCGCCATCCGGCGCGCCCGCCGGCACGACGGGTCTCTGCAAGGACGGCTCCTGGTATTCGGGCGCGACGCGCAAGGGTGCGTGCCGCGGCCACAAAGGCGTCAAGGAGTGGTACGCCGCCGACGACGCGTCGGCGACGACGTCCGCGCCAACGTCGACCGAATCCAAGAAGAAATCGACGGAATCCAAGAAGACCAAGAAGCAGCGCGAGACTAGCGCCGCCGAGACCGCGCCATCGACGGCGTCGACGTCACCGGCACCTGCCGGTGCGACCGGCCTCTGCAAGGACGGCACTTACTATTCCGGCGAGAACAAGCGCGGTGCCTGTCGTGGTCACCAAGGCGTCAAGGAGTGGTACGGCGCCGCCGCTCCGACGAAAGCCGCAACGCCCACAGCGACACCGGCCAGCACGCCGAAGAGCACGCCGGCGCCACTATCGACACCGGTCGCGCCGGTCGCGAAAGCACCGGCTTCGTCGGGCACGATGAGCTCGCCTAGCCGCTCGATGCCGAGCTCGCCCGTGCCCGGCGGCGGCAACGGCAAGGTCTGGGTCAACACGAGCTCGAAGGTCTACCACTGCGCCGGCGATCGCTACTACGGCACGACGAAGACCGGCGAGTACATGTCGGAAAGCGATGCCGTCTCGAAGGGCAACCGGCCCGCGCACGGCAAAGGCTGCGCTTCCTGAGCCCATCAACTCCGGCAGGGAGCGCCGCGCGCTCCCTCAGCCGGACGGCGGCAACGACACCTTGCCGGCGACGCCGTGATGGCGGATCTTGCCGCCGCTGCCGGATTTCGCGCCGACCGTGAAGTTGCCCTTGACGCCATCGGCCGTGATGTCGCCCGACCCGTCGGCGCCGACGATCGCGTCGCGGCCGATGTCGACGAAATCGATGTCGCCCGAGCTGTCGCGATCGACGCGCGCGTCGCCGCCGACATGGCGAAGGTCGACGTCGCCGGAACTGTCTTCCTTGACGATCGCGTTGCCCTTGACGCCGTCGGCGACGATGTCGCCGGAGCTGTCGGACAACACCGTGAAATCGCCCGCGATGTTGCGCGCGGTGATGTCGCCGGAAGTGTCGGTCACGTTGACCGCGCCGCCGAGATCGTGGAGACGGATGTCGCCCGAGCTGTCCTTGACGTCGACGCCGGCCGTCAGCCCCGAGACCTCGAGATCGCCCGAGGAATCGCGCAGGTCGAGCCGAAGCCCCGCCGGCATGCGCACGTGCACGTCCATGTACGCGTAGTCGTTCGCGAAGAGATGGCCGTCGATATCCGGAATGCGCGTGCCGACGTTCGCGACGGCGCCGTCCCGCTGTTGCACGAGCTGGAGCTGCGCCAGCGCATCCTCTTGGCTCGCGCAGGCCTTGCCGCGGACCTCGACGCGAGCGAGCCCCGCGACGCCTTCGACGACGAGATCGCCGGCACCCGTGTCGAGCTTCAGGGCGTCGAGCCCCTTCGCGTCGAGATCGATCGAGCGATCGGCGCTGAACGCGCAATCGTCGGCCAGCGCAGCGAGCGGCAGGGACGTCAGGACGAGCAGGATGGCGATGCGAAGCATGCGGAAAACCTCCGGCAGCGGATCGATTCGGCGGGCGCGCGCGCCCATGACATCCGATGCCGGCCGCCGCCGCAAGGTTTAATGCTTCGCGCTCAACGGATCGCCGCGGACGGTGCGCCGTCGAAGCCGTCCGCGAAGATCCGGTCGTCGACGACGGCGCCGACTTCGACCGCACCGCTGTCGCAGGCCGCACCGAACGGGCGCGAACCGTCGCGCTGGTCAACCGTCGGAGAGCAGCTCCCGAGCGGTACGTGATCGATCGCGGGATTTCCCGACGCCGGCGGCTGCGTTTCGGTCGGACCGCCGTGATCGCCGAGCGGCTGCATCGGCAGCGGCGTGCCGTTGACGTCGCCGGGGCCGGTGAACGCGGCACCGCAATGCGTGTCGTCGCTGAGGTTGTAGCCGGCCGACGCGATCACGCCGTCGCAATTGCCGGTGGCGTTGCCGCTCAGGAGCGAATTGCCGACGAGCATCGCGTGGTCGAAGTCACCGGCGTCCTTGTAGAAGCCGGCGCCGAACGCCGCGGTGTTGCCGGCCGCCGTCACGAAGACGACCGACGCGTCCGCGTCGTCGGTCTGGTAGATCGCGCCGCCGCCCGACGCGGCCGCGTTCGCGCTGAACGTCGAGTTCGTCACCGAGAGCGGCCCCGAGCTGTAGATCGCGGCGCCGTTCTGGGCTTCGTTGCCGTCGAACGTACTCGACGAGATCGTCAGCTGACTTCCCGAATGGTTGATCGCGCCGCCGTTCGCCGAAGTCGCCTGGTTGTCGCTGAACGTGCTCGCGCCGATCGTCGCGACGCCGAAATTCATCAGCGCGCCTTCGGCCGAGACGTTCGCGCGCACGGTCGCGTGATCGAGCGTCAGCGAGCCGAAGTTCTCGAGCGCGTGTACGCCGTTATAGACGCCGCGCTGGAGCGTCAGGCCCTTCAGCGTCGCGTGCGCGCTCGCGAAGACCTGGAACAGCGGCGTCGCGTTCGCGCCGTCGAGCGTGATGCGCCCGCCGCCGTCGATCGTCACGGCATTGGCGATCTGCTTGTAGCCCGTGAACGCGATCGTCGCCGTGCCGCAATTGAACGTGATCGTGCCACCGCCGCTGCCGTCGACCGCGGCGAGCACGCTGTCGAAGCCGCCCTCGTTGCAGTTGGCCGGGCCGACGACACCGTCCGTCGCGCCGGCCGATGGCGCGAAAGCGAGCGCCGCGAAAACCGCGATCGCCGAAAGAATGCCTATCCTTGCGTATGCCTGCGAAATCGTCGACATGATCGTTCCTCCCTTCGATCCGAATTCCGGTTCCGTAAGTCCGCGTGCGCGGTCCTCGTTGAGGGGAAACGCCATTCGACGGCGAGACGCGACAACCGTCAGCCGGCGGCCTTCTCCTCGGCCTTGGCGCGATCCCAGAGCGCATCCTGCTCCTCCAGCGACCTGCCGGGAAGGGCCTCGCCCGCCTCCGCCGCGAGCGCCTCCATGCGCCGGAAGCGCCGCTCGAACTTCGCGTTCGCGTGGCGCAGCGCGCGCGAGACGTCGACGCCGGCATGCCGCGCGAGATTGACGCAGACGAAGAGCACGTCGCCGATCTCGTCGTCGAGCCGTTCGGGATCGGCGCCGCGCGCGAATTCCTCGCGTACTTCGTCGAGCTCCTCGTGCAATTTTTCGAACACGGGATCGACGTTGGGCCAATCGAATCCGACGCGCGCGGCGCGCTGCTGGAGCTTCAACGCACGCTGCCATTCCGGCAAGCCGCGCGAGATGCCGGCGAGAGCGCTCGTGTCGGCGTTGCCTTTCGCGGCGCGCTCATCGGCCTTGATGTTTTCCCACGCCGCGGTTTGTTCCTCGACGTTCGCGAAGCGCGCGTCGGCGAACACATGCGGATGCCGCGCGATCATCTTGTCGCAGATCGCCGCGACGACGTCGCCGAAGTCGAAATGTCCCGCCTCCTTCGCCATCTGCGCGTGGAACACGACCTGCAGCAGAAGATCGCCGAGCTCTTCGCGAAGATGCCCGTAGTCGCGCCGATCGATCGCATCGGCGACCTCGTAGGCTTCCTCGATCGTGTACGGCGCGATCGTGTCGAAGGTCTGCTCGAGATCCCACGGGCAGCCGCGCTCGCGGTCGCGCAGCGTGGCCATGATGCGGAGAAACTCGTCGATCGTCGGTTTCATGGGCGTTCGATCTCGATAGATCCCTTCATCTCGTCATCCCGGCGAAGGCCGGGATCCAGTTTTGCGGGCGCGTGTCACTGTTCGAGGAAAAGGAGCTGGATCCCGGCCTTCGCCGGGATGACGAAACGTTGCTAGAGCACAGCGAACAGCGCCGACCAATCCGCGCCCGGATCTCCGATCGCGACGAAATCCGGATTGATCAGCGACTCGCGCGCGTTGTAACGCAACGGCTCGCCGCGAAGATCGAGCACGGCGCCGCCCGCTTCCTCGAGCACGCACTGGCCCGCGGCCGTATCCCATTCCGACGTCGGCCCGAGCCGCAGATACAGATCCGCTTCGGCCGAAGCGATGCGCAGGAACTTCAGCGACGAACCCATCGGCAGCTTCGCGTGATGTCCGAGCCGCGCGAGCATTTCGGCTTCGCGCTCGGACGCGTGCGAACGGCTGCCCGCGACGACGAGCGGCGACGCACGCTTTCGCGTCGTCACGCGGCGCGCCTTCTCGCCGGGCCTGCCGATCCAGGTGCCGCCGCCGCGCCATGCGACCGCGAGCTCGCCGCCGACCGGCTGCTGAACGATGCCGAGCAGCGGCCGATGATCCTCGATCAGCGCGATGTTGACCGTGAACTCGCCGTTGCGCTTGACGAACTCGCGCGTGCCGTCAAGCGGATCGACGAGCCAGTAACGCGGCCAGCGCGCGCGCGTTTCCCAGTCGATGCCGGCCGATTCCTCCGACAGAACCGGCAGCCGAGGCGCGAGCGAAGAAAGGCCTTCGACGATGAGCTCGTGCGAGGCGAGATCGGCCGCCGTCAACGGCGAGCGATCGTCCTTGTGCTGGACGGCGAAATCGGATTCGTAGACGCGAAGAATTGCCGCGGCCGCAGCCTCGGCAAGCGCAGCCGCCTTCACGGCGAGCGCGGAAAGATCGAGGCTCATGCCGGCGGCCGGAAGCGCCCGGCGAGGTATTCGCGCGCGATGAACAGCGCCGCAATCGAGCGGCCTTCGGTAACGTCGGAGCGTTCGAGCAGCGTATGCAGCTCCGAAAGCTTCCACGGCACGACTTCGAGCTCTTCGGGCTCGTCGCCGACGAGCCGCTCCTCGTAGAGATCCTGCGCGAGCACGACGTGCGTCATCGACGTCATGTACGCAGGCGACAGCGAGAGCCGCGTCAGGATGCGCAGGTCGCGCGCACCGTAGCCGATCTCCTCCTTGAGCTCGCGATCGGCGCCTTGCTCGACCGTCTCGTCGCGATCGAGCCGCCCCTTCGGCAACCCGAGCTCGTAGCGGCTCGTGCCGACGCCGTATTCGCGCACGAGCAGCACGGTGTCGTCGTCGCGCATCGGCACCATGATGACGGCGCCGAGGCCAGAGCTCATCAGGCGCTCGTACGTGCGGCGCTCGCCGTTCGAGAATTCGAGATCGACTTCTTCGGCGCGCAGGAAACGGCTCGTCGAAGCGCTTCGCGTCGCATGGATGACCGGCGGCTTTCGCATGCGTCGATTGTAAGCCGAGCGAGGTGCGCGCCGCTCAGCGTGCCGCGGAACGGAACGCTCGCAGCGCTTCGGCGTGAAGCGCCGGCGTTCCCGCAAGCGCGCTTCGCGTTCCGAGCCCAATCGCGCCGCCGTCGAGATCGGTGAAGACGCCGCCGGCCTCGCCGACGATCAGCGCGAGCGGCGCGATGTCGAGGATGTTGAGATCGGATTCGACGACGAGATCGATCGCGCCGCGCGCGAGCAGGTGGTAATGCAGGAAATCGCCGTAGCCGCGCGTGCGTCCGTTGCGGCGGACGAGATCGGCGAGCACGTTCCAGCGCGCGTCGCCGGCGAGTGTCTTGAGATTGCCGGTCGAGATCGCCGTCTCCGGACCGAACGCGACTGCTTCCGAGACATGAAGCCGCGACGGCTCTCCGCCGCCGGACGCGATGAATGCCCCGCCGCCGCGCGTCGCCCACGCGCGCTCGCCGTACGCGCCCGCCGCCGACACGCCGACGATGATCGCACCGGCGTGCATCAGCGCGATCTGCGTCGAGAAGAACGGATAGCCGCGCACGAACGACTTCGTTCCGTCGATCGGATCGATCAGCCAGACGAAATCGCCGTCGCCCTCGCGGCCTTCTTCCTCGCCGTAGAACGCATGATCGGGAAAGCGCGCGCGCAGCACGCGCTTGATCGCGGCCTCGGCCTCGCGATCGGCCTCGGTCACCGGCGTCGCGTCGGCCTTCGTCTCCACAGCGAAATCGCGCGCGCGAAAGCGCGGCAGCGTGATCGCTTCGGCGGCGTCGGCGGCGAGATGGGCCGCTTCGAGTGCCGACGCGAGAAACGCGGCGTCGGGAACTTCGCGTCCCGCCATCAATAAAGCCTCATCATCGGCCCGCGCAACACGATTTTCGTCGATCCGTCGGGTTGCGGCTCGCCGATGCCGCGCAGCGCCTGCTGCACGTCGGGATCGCCGTCGCGCGCGGCGAGCCGCGCGTCGATCTCGTAACCGGTCAGCGCCGCGCGGAACGTCGCATCGACGGAGAGATGGCCGCTGCCGTCGTCGTGCGCCGTACCGGCGATGCTGCCGTCCGGTTGTGCGGCGAACTCGCCGACGATGTCGGCGAAACGTGCGACGGCCGAGCCCGCGACGCCGGCTTCGCTCCAGCGCGCATTGCCGGTCGCGCCGACCGGCACGCCGGCGCGCAGCGTCGCTTCGGCGACGACGCCGCTGATCGCGCCGCGCAATTCGAGGCCCGGAACGTCGAAAAGCGGCGCGAGCATCTCGGCCGGAAAGCGGAAGCGCAGATCGCGCAGCGTCAGATCGCTCGAGGATTCGCGCTCGACCATGCCGGCGGCGTCGACATCAGTGCCCTGGATGCGCACGTCCGCGGCGATGCGTCCGCGCAGCGCCGCACCCTTCGCCATGCGCCAGTCGATTTCGCCGAGATCGCGGCCGAACACGCTGATGCCGTCGGCATGGCCGTCCCAGAGCGTGCCGCTGACGCCGCTCAGCACGACGGGACCGAGCATCCGCGCGCCTTGCCGGTAAGCGAAATCGGCGGGCAGCATCCAGAACAGCGCGGCGCCGATCGCGATGAGCAGTACGAGGACGACGAGAAGGTATTTCAGGAAGCGCATGGGTGTTCGGGAGCGTCTCTGCGGAAGTGGGAATGAAGGACGGTAGCCGGGAACCGGCCGCCGTGAGCCGGGAAGCGAATGAATGCGCCGCGAGTTACTGTCGGCTACCGGTTGCCCGTGGCCGGCTCGCGTCTATTTTCACGGCGCATCCTGCAATGTCACGCGCGCGTTGACCAGTCCCACGCCGTCGGCGCGATCGGCCGAGAAGTCGGTCGCCTCGACGCCGTATTCGCGCGTCAGCCGCTCGATCCATGCGATCAGCGCGTCGAAGCTCGCGAACTCGAAGCTGACGCGCACGCCGTTCGCGCCGACCGGCTCGACGCGGCGCAGTGCGCCTTCGAGTCCGCCGGAGCGCGCGGTCGCATCGGCGAGCGCGAGCAGCGAGCGGCCCTGGCGGTCGCCGCGCGATTGCATGCCGGCCGCGCGCAGACGATCGACGTCGGCGGTCGCAACGCGCACGTAAGCAAGATCTCGACGCTGCGATTCGACCGTCTCGCGCAGCTCCGCGCGCCGCATCGCGAGCGGATGCCAGACGAGCGCCCAGCCGAGCAGCAGCGCGACGACGAGCGCGCCGATCGCGAGCGTGCGCCGGTCGCGCTCGCTCATGCGCTGCCACGCGGCAGCGATCATCGCGCGCCTCCGCCGTCGATGCGGATGTGGCCTTCGATGCCGTTGGCGTCGGGATTCGCCGCGGTCACCGCGACCTTGAGGCCGGGCTGCGCCGCGAGCCGCTCGCGAACCGCATCGAGCGTCGCGACATCCGGCGCCTCCAAGCCGAGCTCGAGCGCGCCGTTGCGGAATTCCATGCCGCGCGTCTGGATCCGAGTCACCGTGCCGAGCACCGGCGCGATCTCGCCGACGAGGCGCAGGAACCCGCTGCGCTCGCCGCCGCCGCGCAGGCGCTCGATGCGCGAGCGCGCGAGATCGGCCGGCGACATGCGCGCGAGATCGGTCGCGCCGATGTCGGGAAATGCCTTGCGCAACGCGTCCTGCGCCTGCGTGTCGAGCCGCGCCGACGTGCGCGTCAACTGCAGCACGTCGACGCCGAGATCGACGACCGCAAGCACGATCGCCGCGGCCGCGAGCGCGGCGGCGAGACGCCACCAGCGTGCGCTCTTCGCGACGCGATGCGCGGGGGCGAACTCGCCGCTCAGGAGATTCAACGGCAACGCGCGGAGTCCGCTTGCGAATCGAGACAACGCGTCGGACGCTCGCTCGTGACGAGCGGCGCCCGGAACGATCGGTTGCGAAGACGCCGCACGCGCATCGATCACATCGATCGTACGTGTCGACGCGTCGCCCGCGCGTTGCAGCCAGTCGGAGAGATCGGAAAGCGGGCACGCGAACGCGGACCAGCGCGCGAGCCTCGCGACGGCGCGATCGTCTTCGGCGAGCAGCGTCACATGATCCGGCGCGAACGGCAGCGCGAGCGAATCGGGCAGAATCGCATCGGCGCGAATGCCGGCTTCCGACAGGCGATCGAGCCACGATCGCAGCGTCGCCTTCGCGACGACCGCGACGCCCACCGCATCGCCCTCGCCCGTCGCCGCCGCGAAGTGCAGCGACTCGACCGGCGCCAGCAACTGATCCTCGACCGCGAACGGCAGCGCCTGCAAAAGCTGCGCGCGGTTGCGCGCCGGAACACGCGCCTCGGTCAGGAGGACGTCCTCGGCCGGCACGAGCACGACGATTTCGACCGCACCGGACAAGACACCCGACGGCGGCCAGCCGCGCGCCACGCGGCTCATGACGCGGCCATCCGCGCTCTGGCGGAGCCAGGTCGGATCGCCGGTCGGCGGAAGGCGCAGCAGCAGGCGGTCGGGCATGGGACGAACCGGAGAACGACGTTTCGATTGTAGCCCGACGCCGCGGCGGGCGGCCTCGAGCGCTGCGGCCGTGCGCGCGGCCGGGCATCTCCGGATTCGGGGGCTCGGCGCGACGACGCCGCTCAGCGATTCGCGCCGAGAGGTTCCGCAATCGCCGGCGCGACCAGCGCATCGTCGCTGCCGCGACTGCGCTCGATGACTTGCACGCCCTTGCCGCGCTCGATGAGGCTGTAGAACGTGAACGGAATGCCGTCGAGCGTGACGTCGCCGCGCGCGAGGAAATAGCTGCTCTTCGTACCGGCGTAGTCGCGCGACTCCACCGCGGTATCGACGTCGATGCCGTTCCACTGTTTCCAGAAATCGCCGCTCCAGTGCGCCTGGCCGTTCTGCCAGAGACGCTCGGCTTCGGCGGTCGAGATGCCGTCGCCGAGCGTCTGCAGCACCGGCACGCTCGCCGTGTTGACGTTGATCGGCGTGCCGCGCGGCAGCGCGCAGACATACGGCGCGAGCCGCGCGTAGACGTCGCCGGTCACGCCCTGCACGAGCCTCAATTCGGAGACATGCACGAACAGCCGCTGCGCGCTGCGGTATGGAACCGGTCGCGCGAGATAATACGCGTCGGTCACGTCGGAGGAATCGGCGGCGAGCCATTGCTCGATCGCCTTCATGAGACTGCGATCGACGCCGCGCGCATCGAGCAGACGGCGGAACATTCTCTCCCACACGTCGATGCCGGTACCGCCCTCGACGCGGGCAAGATTGTTGAGATTGAAGCAGCCGTTGAGATCGCGCATCGTCGCGAGCATCACGCCGCCCGGCACCGGCTGCGGCGGCAGCGGCGCGGCCCAGATGTCGGTGTTCGTGTCGTCGCCGCCCTCGTCGGCGTCCTTGATCAGCACTTCGGCCGCGTAGGCTTCGAGCGCCTGGGCATACGCCTCGGCCTGCTCGCCGCGCAGCGCGTTTCGCGTGCGCGCAAGTGCGAGTTCGCCGCGATCGAGCAGGCCGGCGATCAGCACCGCCGCGAGCGCGACGACGAGCAATGCGACGAGCAGCGCGACGCCGCGCTGACGGGTCGACGCGCCGCTCACGGCGATGCTCCCGTTGCGCGCGAGCCTCCGGACGGCGGGCGATCGCGTATCTCCACCGCCTCGAGCTGGAACATCGACGGCAATTCGACGACGCGGCGGAGCTCGCCGGCGTCGGCCGTCATGATGCGGAATTCCACGGCGCGCGGCAGCTCCAGCGCGCGCGTGTCGTCATCGCCCCCGGATGGCGGCCAGCGATCGCGCCATGCGTTGTCGGCGCCGAGATAGCGAAGCCGCAGCGCAGTCACGTTCCGAAGCACCGGCACGATGACCGGCGCGCTGTCCGGCGCGCGGTCGAGCACGGCATAACGTCCGCGCTGCAACACATTCACGTCGAACGCATAGACGACGCGCTCGAGATGGCTGCGCGGCTCGGCGCGCGGATTCGCGAAACCAAGCCGCGTCAGCTCGATGCGATCGGCCGCGCCCGCCAAGGCTGGTACGATCGCGCCACGAGCGCCGCCGCGAACCGGACGAGAGACGGCCTGGCGCAGATCGCGCTCGAACGTCGAGACCGCGCGCACGAGCGCGGCGAGCCGATCCTGCCGCTCGGCGATCGCGCCACGAACGCGCGCGATCTCGGCGAGACCGCCGTATGCAGCCGCCGCGAGCGCAGCGAACACCGCGAGCGCGACGAGCAGCTCGAGCAGCGAGAATGCTTTCGCGCGATATCGCGTGCTGGCGATCGTGCGCCGTGCATTCATGGCATGACCGCCGTCTCTGCGAAGCCCGTCAACGACACGATCGGCTCGCGCGCGTCGTCGTCGGCGAACACCGTGATGTCGACGCGGCGAATTTGCGGATCCGGCGTCGCGCCGACGTCGCGCGTCCAGCGCCAGCGGCGTGCGCCGAGCTCGGCGCGTCCGTCGCTGCGCCCGTTCGCCGGAAGACCGGCGCCGAGACGCGTCTCGGCGAGGACGTTGGCGGCGACCCAGCCGGCCAGCGTGCGCTCGCGCAATGCGTCGGCGTCGGCCGCCTGCAACGCAGCGACGCGCGTCAGTCCGAGCAGCGCGAGCGCGACGATCGCAAGCGCGACGAGCACTTCGATCAGCGTGAAGCCGCGGGAGACGCGGATGCTCATCGCGGGTTCGCGACACTTTCGATTTTCAGCGTCGCGTCCTCCGATCCGCGGATGCGGTAGCGCGGCGCATCGCCGAGCGCCAGCGTCAGCACGAACGGCGTGAGCTCGCCCGACGAGAAACAGACGAGCTGCGGCGCTCCGTCGCCCGGCGCGAAGAGTTCGACGCGGCGTCCTTCGCGCGCGAGCTCGGGATCGAGTCCTTCGATCCAGCGGCGCGGACGCAGCACGCCGTCGGTCGCGATATCCTGCCAGTCCGAGCCGGAAAGCCGTCGAAACGCATAGCCGTCCGAACCGACGACAATGCCGATCTCGCGTCCGCCGAGCTCGGCCTCGGCGCAGGCCTGGCCGACCAGCGCGTCGAAGCGCTCGGCTTCGCGCCGGAGCTGTCGATCTGCGCTGCCGCCGATCGACAGCGTCACCGCGAGCGCGACGACCGCGACGATCGCGACGACGACGAGCAGTTCGATCAGGCTGAAGCCGGACCTCGCAAGAGATCGCGCTTCTGAACCCGAATCGTTGCGAAGGATTCCGGTTGCGCGCGTTCGCGGCGCGCGGCTCGATCGTCCGTCCGCGCAAGCGATCGACACGGCAGCCTCGCCTTCCAGGCGCGTCGCGGCGCGCGCGTCAGGAATCCCAGTTGCCGATGTCGGCGGCTTCGCCTTCGCCGCCGGGCTTGCCGTCGGCGCCGAAGCTGTAGACGTCGACATCGCCGTGCTGGCCCGGCTGGAGATATTGATAAGGATGTCCCCACGGATCCTTCGGCACGCGATCGAGGCGCTGCGACCAGTTCGGCGCGTCGGGCTGTCCCGTCGGCTTGCGGACGAGTGCTTCGAGACCCTGCTCGGTGCTGGGATAAATGAAGTTGTCGAGCTTGTAGATATTGAGCGCGGCGACGATGCTCGCGATGTCCTGCTTCGCGCGCACGACGCGGGCGCGGCCGGGCTCTTCCATGACGCGCGGCACGACGATCATCGCGAGGATGCCGAGGATCACGACGACGACGAGGATTTCGATCAATGTAAACCCGCGCGGGGCACAAGGGTTCGCGATCGACTTAAATCCGCGCGCAATGCGGGACCGTGCCATCGGCTCGGGATTCGAGATTCGGGATTCGGGATTCGGGCGCATGGCGAGCTTGTGCGATTCGGCGATGGCCGGGATCATAGGGCATGGACTCCTCGCTTGCGAACGCGCTCGCGGCGCGCGATCTCGCCGTCGTCTGGCATCCGTGCACGCAGATGCACGATCACGAGACGCTGCCGATGCTGCCGATCGCGCGCGCCGAAGGCGCGTGGCTGTATGGTCACGACGGACGGCGCTGGCTCGATGCGGTCAGCTCGTGGTGGACGTGCCTCTTGGGCCACCGCCATCCGCGCATCGTCGCGGCGCTGAAGGATCAGCTCGACCGGCTCGATCACGTCATGCTGGCGGGCTTCACGCACGAGCCGGCGATCGGGCTGGCCGAGGCGCTCGTCGCGATCGCGCCGCGGTCGGCGACAGTCGCGAACGAGGCGGCGCCGAGCCTCGCACGCGTCTTCTACGCCGACAACGGCTCCAGCGCGATCGAGGTCGCGCTGAAGCTTTCGTTCCACTACTGGCGCAACGTCGGAAAAGGTGAGCGCACGCGCTTCGTCGCGCTGACCGGCGGCTATCACGGCGAGACGCTCGGCGCGCTCTCGGTCACCGACGTCGCGCTCTATCGCGCGACGTACGCACCGCTCCTGCTCGAACCGATCTTCGCGCCGTCGCCGGACGCGTATCTCGCCGAGCCCGGCGAAAGCGCGGCCGACTGCGCAGGCCGCCGGCTCGGAGAGCTGCGCGAGATTTTCGAGCAGCACGCGAACGAGATCGCCGCGATCGTCGTCGAGCCGCTCGTCCAGTGCGCCGGCGGCATGCGCATGCACGATGCGAGCTATCTCGCGGGTGTTCGCGCGCTCTGCGACGAGTTCGACGTTCACCTGATCGCCGACGAGATCGCAGTCGGCTTCGGCCGCACCGGCACGCTGTTCGCGTGCGAGCAGGCCGGCATCGCGCCGGATCTCCTGTGTCTCTCGAAAGGATTGACCGGCGGCACGCTGCCATTGTCGGCCGTGCTGACGACGAACGGAATCTACGCAGCGTTCTACGCGGAATACTCGTCCGGCAAGGCGTTTCTGCACTCGCACAGCTACACCGGCAATCCGATCGCGTGCCGCGCCGCGCTCGCGACGCTCGCCGTGCTGCGCGAGGAACCCGTCCTCGAAAGGAATCGCGCGCTGGCCGCGCATCTCGCGAGACGCATCGCGCCGCTCGCCGAACATCCGAACGTCGGCGACGTGCGCCAGACCGGCATGATCGCGGCGATCGAGATGGTTCGGAACAAGACGACGCGCGAGCCGTTTC
>DASZWL010000197.1:0-1943 GCA_035546695.1 Rhodanobacteraceae bacterium
GGTGCGCCTCTCGCCGTATGAGAGCGGCGCGCTGCCGCCGGTGTTCGCGATGAATCTTCCGGAAGGCTACGTTCTCAGCGAGATCCGCGACCGGCTCGCGAAAGTCGTGCGCATCGATCCGCTGCTGCTGCTTGCGATCACGGGAGACAGCCATCCGATCGGCCGGCTCGTTCTCCATTCGGACGCGCTCGCCGAGCTTCTGCCCGATCGCGTTGCGCCGCCGTCCGGCGAAAAGCTCGACGAGATCCTGCACTGGAAAGGCGGCGGCGATCTCTTCGACGAGCTCGTCGATCGCTACGTGCTGCGCTCGGGCATCTCGGGAATCCAGCCGAAGGTGCTCGTTCCGGAACGCGGCCGCGCGAATACGGCCGAGCTCATCGTCAAGAGCGGGCGCGACGAGTATCCGCATCTCGCGATCAACGAGTACATCTGCATGACGATCGCGAAGACGGCCGGACTTGCGGTGCCGGAGTTCTGGTTGTCGGACGATCGGGAGCTCTTCGTCATGCGCCGCTTCGATGCCGACGCGTCCGGCGCGCGCCTCGGCTTCGAGGATTTCGCGGCGCTGACCGGGCGGCAGCCCGAACAGAAATACGAAGGCAGCTATCGCATGCTCGCGACGGCGATCCGCACGTTCGTCGCGATCGAGGCGATTCCGGCTGCGCTCGCGCAACTGTTCGACACGGTTGCGCTGAGCTCTGCGGTCGGCAACGGCGATGCGCATCTCAAGAATTTCGGCGTGCTCTATACGCATCCGGCCGCCGGCGATGTGCGGCTCGCGCCGGTTTACGACATCGTCAATACGACGATGTACATCGAGAACGACAGCCTCGCGCTGAAGCTCGGCGGCGACAAGGCGTTCGCCGGCCGCGCGCGGCTTGCGGAGTTCGCCGACGAGTGCGATCTCGCCGATGGAGACGCGCGCATCGATCGCATCGTCGGCGCGGTCGAAACCGTATTCGAAGGCGAGCGCGGCCTGCTCGACGACGCGCCCGATCTGAAACGCGCGATCGAACGGAGAATCGAAGCGCTCGGTTGAGTCCAGGAAATCTCAATCCGTGAGATCGCGATGCGGATCATGAGCACCGCACCGGATGCCAGCATTCGCCCCAGGGATGGGGCGCCCCTCCAAAACGGCAGTCTTGCGCGGCGTCGTGACGACGCCGCGATTTTTATTTCCCTTTCGGCTTCGCGGCTTTCGCGGCGGGCCGATGGAAATCGGCGTCGGGTTTCCATTCGGGAAACGTCGTCTCGTCGGCGAGCTTGCGACCGACCGCGTAAAACGCCGAGACATCCTCGATAACACCGCGGAAATCCCAGTCCGGATCGTATTCGTCGGCCGGCTTGTGATAGCGGTTCGCCGTGTAGTCGGCCCAGGCCTTGCGTCCCGCTTCCTCGCCGCCGTCGACGAGATCGAGGCCCGATCGCGCATACAGCACCGGCACGCCGACGCGCGCGAAGTTGAGCTGGTCGGATCGGAAAAAGAAGCCTTTTTCCGGCGTCTCGTCCGGCACGATCGTGCGGTTCTCCGCGGCCGCCGCGTCCTTGATGTAGTCGTCGATCGCGGACTGCCCGAGCCCGATGACCGCGATGTCCTTCGCCGGCCCGATGATCGGCAGCGCATCCATGTTGATGTCGGCAACGGTCTTGTCGAGCGGAAACGCCGGATGCGTCGCGTAATAGCGCGAGCCGAGCAATCCCGCCTCTTCGAGCGTGAACGCGGCGAACAGCAGCGAGCGTTGCGGCGGGGGGTCCTGATGCGCGAACGCTTCGGCGATCTCCATCAGGCCCGCGATGCCGGTGCCGTTGTCGATCGCGCCGTTGTAGATCGCGTCGCCCTTCAGCGCCGGATCCTTGCCGAGATGATCCCAGTGCGCCGAGTAGACGACGACTTCGTCGGGCCGCGTGCTGCCGCGGATCATGCCGAGCACGTTCTCCGAGCT
>DASZWL010000198.1:0-1852 GCA_035546695.1 Rhodanobacteraceae bacterium
ACGGCGGCGCCGGCGAAGCCGGAAAGCGCGCAGCTTCCCGCCATCGCGACGAACGTGATCGCCGCGAGCAGCCACGCCTCCGGATTGCCTTCGTGGTATGCGAGCCAGAACATGCCGATGCCGGCGACGAGGCCGGTCAGCGAGCCATTGAGAAGCCCGAGCCATGCTTCCTTCCACAGCAATGCGCGCGCGCGACCGGCCTTGAGCTCGCCGAGCGTCATGCCGCGCAGCGTGACCGCGAGCGCCTGGCAGCCAGTGTTGCTGCACTGGCCCGAAAGCACCGGGATGAAGACCGCGAGGATCACGATGCGGTTGACCGTGTCCTGGAAGAGCCCGACGACGGAGGCCGCGACGAACGCGGTGACGAGATTCAGTTGCAGCCACGGATGGCGGAACTTCAGCGCGCGCAGCCACGGCGTCGTCAGGCGTTCTTCTTTCTCGACGCCGACCATCGAGCCGGCCTGCGCGCTGATCTCGAACGCCTGTTCCTCGAACAGCACCGCACCGCGCACGACGCCGACGAGCTTGCCGTCGTCGTCGCAGACCGGATAGACCGGATAGTGGCGGCTGACGACCTCGCGCATCGCGTCGATGACTTCGGTGTCGGGCTTCAGCGCGAACGGACGCGCGACCATGATCTCCGAGAGCCGCTGCGACGGTTTCGCGAGCGCGATCTCGCGGAACGCGACGAGACCGGTGAGGCGGTGTTCGGCATCGACGACGAATACGTAGGTCACGAGCGTATGCGAGACGATCGGACGCACGGCCTCGAGGACTTCGGCGACGGTCGCATCGGCCGCAAAGACGGCCGGCGGCGCCTCCATCAAACGGCCGACCGTGCCGGACCGCCAGTTCTGGCCGGCGAGCCACTGCTCGCCTTCGTCGTGGCCGGCCGCGAGCGCGATCTGGCGCCTGCGTTCGGCGCCGAAGCGATCGAGGATCGCGACCGCGCGGCCGGGTCCGAGGCCGTGCAGCAGCGTCGCGATCGTCTCGTCCGGCAGCGGCGTCAGGCGGACGACCGCGCTGTCGGCATCGAGCTCGCGCAGGTCGGCCGCGGATGGCGGAACGGATTGCATGGCCATGTTTCCCCCCGGATAAGCCGATGCTAACCCATGCGCGGCGCGCGACGCAGCATGCGCGCCGCGCTGCCAGTTCGACCGCCGTTCATTGCGCGTGCGCCAGAGTGACATCCAGAGAAATTTTGCATTCCGCACGGAGGGTATTCGTCATGCGTAGCAATCAGTCGCGCCTCGCGCTCAGCATCGTGCTCGCGGCCATGCTGGCCGGCTGCGCGGCACCGCCGCCGCGCTCCTCGACGTATTACGACAACGGCGGCGGCGGTTATTACGATCGCGGCAACAGCGGCTACTACGATCGCGATCGCAGCAGCTGTAGCCAGTGCGGACGCGTCACCGACGTCGAGCGCGTCTATGCGCACGATCGGCGGACGAGTGGCGGGGGCGCCGTAATCGGCGCGATCGTCGGCGGACTTCTCGGCAGCACGGTCGGCCATGGCGACGGACGTACGGCCGCGACGGTAGCCGGCGCGGTCGCCGGCGGATTCGCAGGCAACGCGGTCGAGCGCAACGAGAATGCGCGCACGTACAACGCATACCGCTTCTACGTCGCTCTGGACGACGGGCGCTCGGCGGTCGTGACGCAGTACGACAATCCGGGCTTCCGTCCGGGCGATCGCGTCATGATCCGCAACAGCCATCTCGTGATGCTGCGCTGACGGAGTTCGCGGGTTGCAGAAACGAAAAAGCCGGCCTTCGTGGCCGGCTTTTTCAATGGGTGATTTTAATTTCGTCGTCCCCGCGAAGGCGGGGACCCGGTGACTTTGCTTTCGGTG
>DASZWL010000199.1:0-2251 GCA_035546695.1 Rhodanobacteraceae bacterium
TGGGCGATCGACCAGGTGTTCCCGATCGTGCCGATCGCGGGCCTCGACCGCGCGCCGGACCGGCGCGGCGTCATCGCCGATCTCACCTGCGATTCGGACGGGCGCATCGACCAGTACGTCGATTCCGACGGCGTCGACGTCAGCCTGCCGCTGCATTCTCTGCGCGAAGGCGAGCCGTATCGTCTCGGTATCTTCCTTGTCGGCGCGTATCAGGAGACGCTCGGCGACATCCACAATCTTTTCGGCGACACCGATGCCGTCAACGTACGCATCGACGCGGGCGGCCACTACGAGTTCTCGCACGTCAAGCGCGGCGACAGCGCGGACGTCATGCTCGATTACGTCGGCTACGACCTCGCGGCGCTTCGCGCGGCGTATCGCGACAAGATCGAAGCCGCGGGTTTCCGCGGCGAGGACGCGGCGCGCATCGAGAAGACGCTAGAAGCGGGTTTGACGGCGTATACGTATCTTGCCGAAAGCTGATTCGGGCTTTTGCTGTTCCTTACTCCGAGCGTCCCTCACCCGCCGCGCTTCGCGCGTCGACCTCTCCCGCAAAGCGGGAGAGGTGACAGCTGTCCCTCTCCCGCGCTGCGCGTGACCTCTCTCGCGAGCGGACGGCTTTCCCCTCTCCCGCTTGCGGGAGAGGGCAGGGTGAGGGCAAGGTGGTTCGACGTAACGAATCGAATGCTTCACTCCGAATTCCCTCACCCGCCGCGCTTCGCGCGTCGGCCTCTCCCGCAAGCGGGAGAGGCGAAAGACGAGAACATCCGAATGACCAACCTCCAAGTCGCCTTCGTCGGCCTCGGCGCCATGGGCCAGCCGATGGCAGGACATCTCGCCCGCGCCGGACTCCTTCGCGCCGTCTGGAACCGCACGCATTCGAAAGCCGAAGCGATCGCGGCAGAGTTGAAAGTCGCCGCGCCCGCGACGATCGAAGAACTCGCGCGCAATCGCGACCTCATCGCGCTCTGCGTGCCCGCGGACGACGACGTGCTCGCGCTCGCGCGCGAAATTGCGGCGCACGCGAAACCCGGCGCGATCGTCGTCGACCATTCGACGGTTTCGTCGGTGACTGCGCGCGCCGCCGCCGAAATGCTTGCCGCACGCGGCTGCGCCTTCCTCGATGCGCCGGTATCCGGCGGCGTCGAAGGCGCGAAGAACGGCAAGCTTTCGATCATGGTCGGCGGAGACGAAGCTGCGCTCGTCGCCGCGCGTCCGGCGCTCGACTGCTACGCCGCGCGCATCAGCAATATGGGCGGCGTCGGCGCAGGGCAGGATACGAAAGCCGTCAACCAGGTGCTCGTCGCCGGCATCGCGCAAGCGGTCTGCGAAGGGCTTGCGCTCTCGGAGAAGCTCGGCCTCGACGCCGAGCGCCTGCTGACGACGCTGATGGCCGGCGCGGCGAACAGCTGGTTCCTCGAAAAACGCGGCGCGACGATGCTGCGCGACGAGTTCCGCGTCGGTTTCAAGCTCGCGCTCTTGCACAAGGATCTCGAGATCGTGCGCAAGCTCGCCGTCGCGGCCGGCACCGATCGATCGGTCATCGAGAAATCGCTGGCCGATTACGCGGTGCTGATGGCCGAGGGACATGGCGACGAGGACATCTCCGCCCTGATCCGGCTCAAGCGCGGGCGGGACTGAGCGCAGCGCTACGCGGGGTCGGACGTCTCGTGTCAAAGAGATGCGCGATCGCAGCCTGCGCGTCCTGTGGAATCCGTAGCGACTTCGTCTGCCCGGTACCGGACGATCCGGCGCTACTGTAGGACCGGTGTCAGCCGCGATCTTCTTCGACTCACCGACCCGCATGGCGCTGTCCGGTCGGCAACCAGAATCCCGTAAGGACGTGCACAGCCTCGCCGTCCGTCCATCTCCATGGCGTATCCCGGCCGGCTGCTTCCATGGCCGCACAGGGATACCTCATGTCGACGTCAGATTTCGTTTCGCCCCGCCATCGCCGTTTGCCGCTGTCCGTCGCGCTTGCGACAGCCGTTGGCGTCGCGGTGACCTCCGGTTCGGTCGTTCGCGCAGAGAGCGCGAGCTGGGCGCCGGATTTCCATCCTGTTCAAGAGCGTATTGGATCGGAGCGTCCGTTCCGTTTCCGACCCGCCATACCGCACGCTTCGCCGAAGAGCAATCCGGACCATCCTGCGGCGTTGCACATCGTGAAGAACTGTCTCGACGACGGCGGACCCGACACGCTGCGCTCGCAGATCGCGGCGGCGGGACCCAACGAAACGGTCGATCTGTCACA
>DASZWL010000200.1:0-6214 GCA_035546695.1 Rhodanobacteraceae bacterium
TCGGCGCCGCCGCGCTGCTTCTGCTCGCCGGCTTGCTCGGCATGCGCAAGCGCAAGCCCGCGACGGTCACGGAGCGCGGCTCGATCGCCGGAGCGTTCGGCGATTCGCCGATCGGCGGCGGCTCCGCGGCCATCGATTCCGAAGAGCAGGCGCTGCGCGACCAGCTCGCGGACGATCCCGGCAACGTCGGCCTCCATCTCGAGCTTCTGAGCCTGCTTTATGCCGAGCGCAACGTCGGCGCGTTCGAGGATGCCGCGGCGGCGATGCACGCGCACATCGTCGATCCGCATCAGCCCGAATGGCTCGAAGCGCGTGCGATGGGACAGGAGCTCGCACCGCACAATCCGTTGTTCTTCGACGAGCCGATGGCGCCCGAGGCCTTCGACGACGAAGCCGTCACCGCATCGCACGAGGCGCCGGCATTCGATCACGACGACGTGTTCGGCCGGACGACAGCACCGGAGCCGTCCGCGCCGGCCAGCACTGCATTCGATTTCAATCTCGATACCGAAGAGGCGCCGCCTGCACACACGCCGGCCACGACGACCAGCGAGGCGACGTTCTCATTCGACGACCTGCCACCGATCGACTTCGCCAGCGAAGCGCGACACGAAATCGAAGCATCGGCACCCGCGCCGCTGCCGGTCGAGGAAGACGAGTTCGCCGGCGAGGACGGCGTCGGCACGAAGCTCGATCTCGCCAAGGCCTATCTCGACATGGGCGACCCGGAAGGTGCGCGCTCGATGCTCGAGGAAGTGCTGGCCGAAGGCAACGACATGCAGAAGGGCGAGGCTCGGCGGTTGATGGCCGAGATCCGCTGACGATCGACGTTTCTTTTTTTTCATCAGCGCATGGCCCGGCTAGTCCGGGCCTTTTTTTTCGTGGAATGTTTTGCTTTTTATCTCGCAATGTTTTCCCTCTCCTGCTTTCGGAGAGAGGGCAACGGCGACTGCGCAGCGCGAGACAAAAAGACGCGTGGACTCCGGTCGAATTCGAAATGACAAGTCCCGACGTCGTACCATTGCCATCCGGAGCAAAGGACCACCGAATGGACACCCCCCGCAAACCCGCCACCGTCAGCGCGCGCATCGCCCCGGTCGCCGGGCTCGATGTGCTTTCGCGCCACGAGGTCGCGCGCTTGCGCGACGCCGGCGGCGGCGGATTGCATGAATTGCTGCGCCGCTGCGCGCTGGCGGTGCTGACGCAAGGCAGCCAGAACGACGACGCGCGCGCGATTCTCGAGCGCTATCCCGATTTCGACGTACAGATCCTCCAGCAGGACCGCGGCGTCAAGCTCGAGCTCAGCAACGCGCCGGCCGACGCGTTCGTCGACGGGCGCATCATCCGCGGCGTCAACGAGCTGCTGTTCGCGGTCGTGCGCGACATCGTCTACGTCTCGACGCAGATCGAGGCGGGTCGCTTCGACCTTTCCGATTCGGCCGGCATCACGCACGCGGTGTTCGAGATCCTGCGCAACGCGCGCGTGCTGCGCGCGAATGTCGATCCGAATCTCGTCGTCTGCTGGGGCGGCCACTCGATCTCGCGCGACGAATACGAATACACGAAGAAGGTCGGCTACGAGCTCGGCCTTCGCGCGTTCGACATCTGCACCGGCTGCGGACCCGGCGCGATGAAGGGCCCGATGAAGGGCGCGACGATCGCGCACGCGAAGCAGCGCCGCACGAAGAATCGCTACATCGGCATCACCGAGCCCGGCATAATCGCGGCCGAATCGCCGAACCCGATCGTCAACAATCTCGTGATCATGCCGGACATCGAGAAGCGGCTCGAGGCGTTCGCGCGCGTCGCGCACGCGACGATCGTGTTTCCGGGCGGCGTCGGCACGGCCGAGGAAGTGCTCTACCTGCTCGGCATCCTGCTGCATCCGGCGAACGCGAACCTGGCGTTTCCGCTGATCTTCACAGGTCCTGCCGAGTCGGCTGCGTACTTCGAGCAGATCGACCGCTTCCTGAGACTCGTGCTCGGCGATCGCGTCGCCGAGCGCTATCGCATCGTCGTCGGCGATCCGCGCGGCGTCGCGCATCAGGTGCGCAAGGGCATCGAGCGCGTGCGCAACCAGCGGCTCGACAGCAAGGATGCGTTCTTCTTCAACTGGGCGCTGCACGTCGAGCCCGATTTCCAGACGCCGTTCGTGCCGACGCACGAGGCGATGGCCGCGCTGAACCTGCACCGTGCGCAGGATTCGCATCGGCTCGCGGCGGACCTGCGCCGCGCGTTCTCCGGCATCGTCGCCGGCAACGTCAAGGAGGACGGCATGCGCGCGATCGAGAAATACGGACCGTTCGAGATCGACGGCGACCGCGACGTCATGCAGGCCCTCGACGCGCTGCTCGCGAGTTTTGTCGCGCAGCAGCGCATGAAATTGCCGGGGAGCAATTACGTGCCGTGCTACAGGATTCGGGCTACGTCATAGTCATAGGGTGGGCCTTGGCCCACCGTGTTGCGTTGGTGGGCCAAGGCCCACCCTATGCGCTCTGCGTCAGCCGGAATGCGGCGATGACGGCGCCGTCGCTGCGACCGCTGTCCGCTCCGCGATCTTCACTTTCTGTCCCGCGCTGAGCCGTTCCGCGCCGCGCACGACGACGATGTCGCCGGCGGCGAGAACGCCCGTCACGGCCGTGAGCTCCCCGTCGCTCGCTCCGGACGTCACTTCGACGCGCTCGGCCGTGCTGTCGCTTTTGATTCGCATGACGTAATTGCCGTCGCCGCGGACGACGAGGGCATCGCGCGGAACCGCGAGCGTCTCGGCGACTTCCCGCTCGGGAAGCGCGACTTCGATCGCGCTGCCGACGAGAAGATTGGCGTCGGCGAGCGAAAGACGCAGCTCGAATTGCCGCGAGCGCTCCTCTCCGACCGGCACGACCGCGCGCACGCTCGCCTTGAACTCGCGCTCGCCGAGCCGTACCGGCAGTTTCATGTCGGGCTTGACGAGGCTCGCAAGCGCGAGCGGCGCCTGCACGCGCGCTTCGAGATGGCTCGTGTCGACGACGTGCGCGATCGCGGCGCCGGTCGCGACGTATTCGCCGCGCTGCACGAGCCGCTCGCTGACGACGCCCGGAAACGGCGAGCGGAGCTCGGTCTGGTCGAGATCGTGCTGCGCGGATTTCACGCGGACGTCGGCCTGTCGCACCTGCGCTGCGTACTGTGCGACCTGCGCACGTGCCTCGTCGAGCTGGTTTGCGGCGACGCTGTTGCTCTCGGCGAGCTTCTCGAGCCGCTCGCGCGTGCGCTCGGCGAGCTCGCGCTGCGCGGTGATGCGCGCGACTTCGCTCTTCGCGTCCTCGAGCCGCAGGCGAATCGTCTCGTCCTCGAGCTTGGCGACGCGATCGCCAGCCTTGAGCCGCGTGCCGACCTCGGCGACATATTCGAGCCGCCCGGCCGCGCTCGTCGCAAGCTTCGCGTCGTCACGGCTGACGACGCTGCCGGGCGCCCAGTGACGCGGCGCGATGCGCGCGACGTCGGCCTTCGCGACTTCGACGACGGTCGGCGGCGGCTCCGGCGCCTTCGCCTGCTGCGCGCTCGAATCGGTCGCTGCGAACAATGCGATCGTCAATGCGGTCGAAGCCGCGATCGGAACGAGGTAAACCGGAAGGATCCTGCGCATCGTATGCTCCATCTTGTTCTCTTGCTTCAGGCCGCGCGCGCGATGGCTTCGGCATCCGTGTCCTTCTCGATCATCGGCACGTTCCTCTTTTCGCGCGTCGTCAGCCGCATCAGGCTCGGCAGCAGCAGCAGCGAAAAGATCATCGCGACGACGACGCCGCCGACGTTGACCGCGGCGAGGCCGCGATAGATCACGCTGCCGGGGCCGGGATTGACGGCCATCGGCAGCGCGCCGAGCGCGCCGGTCAGCGTCGAGGCGAGGATCGCGCGCAGGCGCTGGTTCAGCGCGAGCCGGATCGATTCCTCGAGATCGTGGCCGTGATTCTGCGCATCGCGTGTGCGATCGACGAGCAGGATCGAATGGTTGACGATGACGCCGACCATCATGATGAAGCCGATCATCGTCAGGAGATCGAGAGGCTGGAACGCGACGAGCCCGAGCACGCGAAGCCCGAGCACGCCGCCGACCAATGCGACCGGCACCGTCAGCACGACGACGAGCGCGTCGCGCAGCGAGCGGAACATCGCAGCCATCAGCATGAAGAGCACGATGAGCGCGAGCACGAAGTTCTTCGCCATTGTCGCGACGGTCGCTTCGAGACGGTCCGCGCTACCGGCGAGCCGGATGTTCGCGTCGGGAGGCAGCTTCGCCTTCAGCGCCGGAACGACGTCGTTCTGGATCGTCTTCAGGGCATCCTCGAGCGAGAGCGTCTGCGGCGGATCCATCGTCAGCGTCACCGTGCGGCGATGATCGAGTCGGCGGATCTGGTTCGGGCCGAGCGCGGTCTCGAGCGAGATCACGTCGCCGAGCGGGATGACCTGTCCCGACGGCGTCACGAGTGGCGCTTCGGCCAATTCCTCCGGCGTCTCGCGGCGGTCGGCGCGCAGGATGATCGGCAATCGCGCCTGCCCGTCGAAGTATTCGCCGAGCCACGCGCCGTCGCCGAGCGCGCGCACGATCGTGCCGAGCGAGTTTCGATCCCAGCCGGCCTCGGCCATGCGCCGGTCGTTCGGGATCGCATGCAATTCGAGCGTCGTCTGGTCCGTGTTCGGATTCGCCTGCACGTTCGCGCCGGGAAATTTCTGCTCGAGCAGCTTGCGGCCTTCCTCGGCGACGCGGTTCAGCGTGTCGGCGTCGTCGCTCTGCAGATGGATCGCGACCGAGCGCGCCGATCCGCCGACACCGCCGAACAGTTCGCCTTCGGTCGCGAATGCGCGCGTGTCGGGGAAGCCGACCGTGATTTCGTCGCGCATGACGCGCTCGAGATCGCCGATGCGCTTCTCGTCGACGACGCGCGCGCCAATCGTACCGCCGCCGGGCCAGAGCCAGAGGTAGTAGTTCTTGAGCGCCGGCTGCTTCTCGCCCTTCATGTACGGCTGCAGGCGCGCGATCAGCGTGTTGCCGATCTCCGCGTTGACCTTCTCGGGGCTCATGCCGGGCGGAAAGCTGAAATACGCATCGATCGCCGCGCGCTTGACCGGCGGTAGGTAATCGAGCTTCGGCAGGAAATACCACGAGAGGATCAGCGGCAGCACGAGGAGGCCGAGCACCCAGCCGATCTGCTTTGGACGGCTATCCGTCCAGCGCAGGATGCGCTCGGTCAGTGCCGGCCAGCCGTCGCCGTAGCCGGATTTGAGCTTCTTCGCCTTGAGCCATCCTCCCGCAGCGGCCGGCAGCACCGTGATCGCGACGACGATCGAGAGCGCGACCGCGATCGAGATCGTGAGCGCCAAGTCCGCGAAGATCTGACCTTCGACGTCGCGCAGGAACAGGACCGGCAGGAACACCGCGATCGTCGTGATCGTCGACGCGACCAGCGCCGGCACCACTTGCTCGGTGCCGGTCTTCGCCGCTTCGAGCGGCGTCATGCCGGCTTCCTTCAACCGGATGATGTTGCCCGAGACGACGATCGCGCCTTCGACGACCATGCCGACCGCGAAGGCGAGACCCGCCAGCGAGATCACGTTGAGGCTGCGTCCGCCGAGATCGAGCGCGCCGAACGTCGCGAGCAGGCACACCGGAATCGCGCTCGCGATGAGCAGCGTCGCGCGCCAGTCGCGCATGAACCACCAGACGCAGATGAGAGCGAGCAGTGCGCCGACGATGAGATTTTCCGTCAAGAGGTTCACCGCGCGATGGATGAACAGCGCCGAATCGAAGCTCTGCTCGATGCCGAGCCCGCGAGATTTCAGCGGACCTTGCCGCAATTCGTCGACGACCTTCTTGACCTGCTCCAGCGTGCCGAGCACGTTCGCGCCCGGCGCGCGCAGCACTTGCAGACCGATCGCGGGATTGCCGTTCTGGTAGACGAAGAACTGCTGCTCGGGCGGCTTCAGCTCGACCTTCGCGACATCGCCGAGCTTGACCGGCCGCCCATCGCGCCACGCGAGCACGAGCTCGCCGAGATCTTCCGGCTTGTAGCGCCCCGTGAAGCGCAGCGCGTATTGTCGCCGTCCGATCTCGACCTGGCCGCCCGACACGTCGATCGGATCCGTCGCGCGCGCGGCGATGTCCGGGATGCCGATGCCCATCGCGGCCGCCTTCGCGAGATCGACCGTGATGCGTACGTCGTCCGGCGGACCCGCGTTG
>DASZWL010000201.1:0-1771 GCA_035546695.1 Rhodanobacteraceae bacterium
TATCTGCGGGGCGGATCGCTGTACCACAGCCAGTCCGGCGAGAGCATCTTCGCGCACTGCCCCGGCCTGCGCGTCGTGTTCCCCTCGAACGCGCAGGACGCGGCGGGTCTGCTCCGCACGGCGATCCGCTGCGACGATCCGGTGCTCTTCCTCGAGCACAAGCACCTCTATCGCCAGACGTACAACAAGGGCGAATACCCGGGCGCGAATTACATGCTGCCGTTCGGCAAAGCGGCGGTTCGGCGCGAGGGCACGGACGTGACGGTCGTCACCTGGGGGGCGCTCGTGCAGCGCTCGCTCCTCGCCGCGCAGCTGGCCGAAAAGGAAGGCGTCAGCGTCAAGGTCATCGACCTGCGCACGATCATGCCGTTCGACTTCGACGCGATTGCCGACGCCGTCCGCAAGACGAATCGCATCGTCATCGCGCACGAGGATCAGCTGACGTGCGGCTTCGGCGCGGAGCTGGCGGCGCGCGTGGCGCAGGATCTGTTCGGCGATCTCGACGCGCCGGTCCGCCGCGTCGGAGCGATGGACACGCCTGTGGCGTACCATCCGGATCTGGAAGAAGCCATCCTGCCAGGCTCGTCGCACGTGCTCTCCGCCATCCTCGAGACGGCACGCTACTGAGCGCGTCCTCCTCCGCTCCGCGCGCAATCGTCGCGGGCGCCGGCATCGGCGGCCTCGCCGCGGCCATCGCCCTGAGGCGCGCAGGCTGGGATCCCATCGTCATCGAGCGCGCGGCGACGCCGCGTGAGCTCGGCTTCGCACTGCTGCTCGCGCCGAACGCGATGGCTGCGCTGCGGCGGCTCGGCATCGCGAACGCGGTGCGCGAAGGCGGCGCGGTCGTGCGGTCCGGCGAGATGCGCCGGCCGGACGGCACGATCCTGCGGCGCTTCGATGCAGCCGCTGCCGCGCGCCTGCTCGGCGAGGACGCGTATTGCATCCTGCGTCCAGTGCTCCATGGATCGCTGCTCGACGCCGCCGGCACCGACGCGCTTCGACTGGGACACGCCGTCACCGCCTTTCGTCGCGACGGCGAAGACATCGTCGTCGAATGCGAAGGCGGCGTCGTTGAGCGCGCGCGATTGTTCGTCGGCGCCGACGGCGTCGGCTCGGCGATTCGCCGCCAGCTGCATCCCGGTGAGCCGCCCGCGCGCCCAAGCGGGCTGTTCGCGTTTCGCGGGGTCGCACACGACGCCGTGCAGCATCTCGATGGCCTCAGCGGCGCGCAGTACTTCGGGCGCGGCATCGAAGCGGGAGTCGCCCAAGCGAGCGTGCGAGCTGTCTACTGGTATCTCTCCGTGCGTGCCGATCACGTCGAGCGCCATGGCGGAACGTCCGACCCGCCGAGCCTGCTTCAGCAGGTGATCGCACCATTCCACGCGCCGTTTCGCGCGCTCGTCGACGCCACGAAGCCCGAGGACTTGCGGTTCGAGCCGCTTCTGATCCGCGATCCGCTGCCCTCGTGGGGCGATGGGCCCGTGACCCTGCTGGGCGACGCCGCGCATCCGATGCTCCCGCACGCGGGACAGGGCGCCGCGCAAGCACTCGAAGACGCCGTCGTGCTCGGCCGCCGCGTCACGCCCGATCAGCCAGTTGCTGCACGGCTTCGGGACTACGAGCGCGTTCGCCGGGCCAGGACAATGGCAGTCGCGGCCGCGGCGCGTCGCAATGCGCGCATGGGGTCGGTCGACGGCGCGATCGGCTGCACGGCGCGCGATCTGATGCTGCGCCTCATTCCTCAACGCATCATCCTGAACGCGCTCGTCAC
>DASZWL010000202.1:0-14775 GCA_035546695.1 Rhodanobacteraceae bacterium
TTTCCTTCGACAAACACGCCGAACCAACGGAAAACGCTTTCCGCTACTACGAACGAGAAGGCCAAGGTCTTGAATGGACGGCCGGTTTCGAAGAGGTGGTTCAGCGACCTATGGAACGGGTTTCCTGCATCATCGTCTTCACCAGGCTCACCGAGTTCGCTGCACCACTCGAAGGAGATGACATCTTCTTCGGGTTGTGAGGCGTTGTCCGGATCGTTCGTTGCCACGCCTTTTCTCCGTTCCACTGACGGCTTCAACGCGATTTTCCTAGACCGCGTCTTCCTTTGCTCGCTCGCCTTCGACGAAAGCGTTCGGCGTGACCGCCCAAACGACATCTGGCGACCCTTCGCGAGCCGATCTCCTCGCGGAGGAGAATCCTGACTATGGTTGCGACGACGCTCGGCGAAGACTTGCCGCAGGCCTGAGCTTGAGACGATTGACGGAAGTCGGCAGCCTTCAGGCACGCTGCCGGCTTCAGTCGCTACTTCTCGCGAAGCGGGACTTCGATTACTTCGATCCCAAGTGCGGCGATGAAGTATTTGGTGCCTCCGAGACACTGCACGGGACCGCCCTTGTAAGTGTAGACGCGAGGGCCATACGAGCCAGTCGCCAAGTCGTCGCCTTCGCCGTGTCGCGTCACAGACAGTTCGTACGTGTTGCCAGCGCCATCGACTGTGACAACTTTGGGGTCGTGCAACCTCAGGGCGGCCATCCGCTTGCTCCGTTGCTGTGTCGCGAGAGAATGCATGATCCGCTGAAACGGTCAAGGGTGTTAGATCGAGATGCCCCAGGCGAATGGCGCACGGACGGCGCGTGTGCAGATGCTGCGAACAGCTCGGCGGCACCGCACACGGGACTAGGCGTTACTCTACGGATTGTGAGTACGATTGTGAGTATGAGTCGAAACGGGCTGAGAAATACTCTCGGATAATCATATTCTTAGGGCTTGAATTTACCTCCCGTCCGCCCGCCATTTTACATATAAATCAGTAAGTTATCTCTAGTTCTTCAGAAAGTGCGGTGATTTCCGGGGCTTTGCGCCGCTGGCACCGCATCCTTCGCTCCCTTCCTCGCAAGACCCTCCGATATCGGTGCCTGTCTCTGAAGTTCGATTTCGGAGGTGCGGTTCGTTCGCTCCGCTTTTTTTCGGCGCCGGATCTTTATTCCGTCTGCGCGCGGAGCATGTAGTCCAATGAAGACTCGATGCGCAGGATCAGGTCTTCAGACTCCTGACCCAACAGTCGGGGGAAACGGGGTAGAACCCCGACAAATCCACCTGTCGTCGTACGACGGCTCCGGCGAGCCTCGCCTGCTATCGACCCATTGCAGACATCAGTTCTCCATTTGCGGTGCGGCGTCGATCATCCGGCAAAACGGTGGGGGCGAATTTTCGTCACAGACATCGGGCTTGGTGTGCGTCGTTGTCCAATATTTGACAAGGCCAAGTTGCGTGGCTAACTCCGGGAATCCAGGATCGGACAATGATCCGCGCATAGCCCGATCCCAGAACAGCGATGGCCCCGGATATTCTTTCGTCGTCGCTATCCGGGTCGCCTCATGGTTCACGCCGAGTTCTGCGAGCAGCTTCGCAACTGCCGCATTCTGCTGGTCTTCCGTCAGCGCAAGGAGAGCCTGGACTACTTGCGTCTTGGCGCCGGAATCACCTGACGCTAACGAGGAGGCCGAAGATCCAGAAATCCATCTTGCGCCCGGTCTGCCGGGTGATCGATTCGCCGGATGCGCGCTCGCGCTTGATCTCTTCGGGAGTGATCTCGTAGTACCAGGAGAAGGCGATCCAGAACGGAAAGCCGACGGCGGCTGCGATGACGAACCAGCGCGTGATCCAGTCGGGCAAACCGAAAGGAGGCGACAGCTGCGCGATGCCTTGCGCGAGCGCCCACGTGGCACCGATGTAGAGCAGCGCGGCGTGCGGCACGTTGCGGCGTTTGAGTTCGGCGAGCAGGGCCATGGGCTGTGGCTTAGTCGAACCCGTTCCGAAAGACGACATCAGGATCGAACTCGAACGCACCGATGTCGACGCTCGGTCCGACCGTGCGTGGATAGCCATCTCCGCGTTGGTCGTAGTCGAGGTCCAAGTTGAAATCGAAGTTGAGCGTGCCGGCGTCGATTGCGGGGCTGTCTGGCAGCAGGGCATGCGTGCGCGTGACGCCGCCATTGTTCGCGAGCGGTGCGAGGCGCGGATCGTTGCTCAGGATCAGCTCGTCGGGTGGCGGCGCGTAGCCCGTGAACGCGCCGACGAGATTGCTGGAGCCGAAGGCCGATTCGGTGACCGAGCGCAGATCGCCCGGATTTCCCGCGCTCGTATTGCCAGAGACGATCGAGCTTTGCATCTCGACCGGCCCATGGATGACCAGGCCCGCAGTGGCGGCGGCATCGTCGCTCCGATTCAGGGTGATCGTGCTCGCGATGACATGGGCCGGGAAATTCGCCAGATGGTAGTTGTATACATAGACGCCGCCGCCGTCGCCGCTCGAATGGTTTCCGGAAATCGTCGAGTCGACGATCGCGAGAAAGTCGTCGGTCCACCTGCCGAGCAGCGCGCCTCCCCAGAGATCGGCCTCGTTGTTCGCGATGGTGGATGAATAGATCGTGGACCCGCCGACCGCATCCACGCCGCCCGCGCGGCTGATCGTGATGCCGCCATAGGCACGATTGCCGCTGACTTCACTATAGTGCATGCTCACACCGCCCCCGTACACGCCGCCGCCGCGCGCATAGATGCCGGGCGCGCGAGCGATCGCACGGTTGTCGAGCACTTTCGATTTGTTGAGCGTCAGCCCGATCGCCGCGAAAATGCCGCCACCCTTCGCACTCTCGCCCGCTTCGCTGGCGTATGCCGCGCAGTTCCTCACGGTGACGGCGTACGCGTTCGATCCGAGGCGGCTGCCGAGCGTGAGGAGCCCGTTCGATAGAATGCAGCCGCCGCGCACATCGCGGGTCACGGGATCGAAGTCGGTCGTATAGCCGTCCGAAATCGTCATGCCGTACAGACGGAAAAACCGTGCGCCACGATGGTGGAATACGCGGCTTTGGGCTCCGTTGGCAATGGTCAGGAGATCCGGCCCGGGACCGTAGATCTGCAGCGAGTCGACCGTGACCAGGATCTCGCCGGTCGTGAGCGTGATCGTGCTGCACGCGAGATTCGACGCGAACACGACGCCGTTGTCGCTCGCGGCGGCGACGGCTTCGCGCAGGCTTCCGGGTCCGGAGTCATTGCAGTTCGTGAACGGGATACTTCCATCGACGTGCGACGGCCGAACTGGCGTCGCCGCCATGGGTGCGAGCCGCTCTCCTCTCGGCGTCGGCGCCGCGCTGCTCGAGAGTGCGAACGCGAGTGCTGCCGCCAGAGCGCGGCAGCGCGGAAGCCCGGGTTGCTTTGCAGTCATCGAAGGTTCCATCAGCGTTGCACGAGCGGAGCCGGCGTGTCGAAGCCGTCGGCGAACAGCGGCATGACCGCGCGCGTCACGGCGAAATCCAGTTGACCGCTCGCGTTCAGCGCGGTGCCGACCATATAGATGAATTCGCCCGAGACGATCTGCTGTGCGCTTTGCACGATCTCGGTTTGCGCCGAGGGCGGCGGGGCCTGCACGTAGATGCCGCCAGTTCCGAAATGCGCGTCGAGCGTCCCGTCGCTCTCGAGCAGGATCGCAACGCCCACGACTCGCACATCGCTCGTATAGGCAACGCCTCCGACGAGAATGTGGCCGTCCGGCAGCACTGCGACGCTGTGCGCGTTGTCGAAATTGGAAAAGCCGAGATCGAGCGCGATCTCGACGCGTCCCTGCGATCCGAACGCGAGATCGGGCTCGCCATCGGGCAACAGACGCGCGACCGCGATGTCGTCGTTGTCGTTCGGGCCCCCGGCGGATCCCGCGAGCACGATGCGGCCGATGGGATCGATCGCGATCGCGTGCGCCTCGTCGTTGTTGCCGCTACCCGTATCGAACCCGACGAAGGCCCAGCCGTCGTGATCGGGGCCGAAGCTCGTGTCGAGCACAGCGTCGCTGGTCGCGCGGAGCGCGGCGACGCTCATGTCCCTGTTCGAGCCGCCGTTGTGCTTGCTGAACCCCGCGACCCGAATGCGGCCGTCGGCAAGCACGAGGCCATCGAACGTCATCGAAAAAGCTCCGGCCGAGAACTCCGGCGCGAAGCAGGCGCGGCCGAACATTCCGAAGGTCACGTCGAAGGAGCCGTCGGCGAGCAGTCGCATAACGCAATTCTGGTAGGTGGTTCCGCCGCCGACCCAACCGAGCGCGAGGAGCGTGCCGTCCGGGCGCGGCAGCAACGTCGGGATGTCGGCCTGAGTTCCAGGGCCGATCGATTCCGGCGCGAGCTGGAGCTGGCCGGTGCCGGCGAAATCCGTGTCAGGCGTGCCGTCCGCGTGCACACGTCCGACGAGTACGGAAGCGGCGCTCGGGCCGTGCGCCGTGTAGACGAACGCGCCGTCGATCGTTGCCCGGATGTCGTCGGCGTTGCCCGCGAACGCGGTGCGATAGAAGCCGTCGTGCTCCGGTCCGAAGCTCGTATCGAGCCCGCCTTGCGCGTCGAGTCGCGCGAGCACGACCTGCGCCAGCGTGCTGGCCGCGGTCGTCGAGCCGATGAGGACGAGACGGCCATCGGGCTGCACGATCGCGTGTTTCGCCAGACCGCTATCGGCCGGCACGGCCGCGAGCGTTACGCGCGCAATGCCGTCGCCGTGGCCGCCATACGCGAGATCGGGAATCGGCGACGTCGCACTCGCGCCGGTCGTGGCAGCGACGGCGCCGAGTGCAGCCGCGATCGCTTTGAACAGCGCGCTCGTCATGAAATTCTTCGTCGGCTTCATATCCGCTCCCTTGATTCGACGGTTCTCATAGGCTGGTGTTGTCGCTGATCGTGCTGCGTGTCATCGATACCGCGCCCTCGACGTACGCACTGCCTCCCTCGGCGAGGTCAAGGTAGCGGCCGCCCATCGTGGCAATGAGGTTCACGGCATTTCCGGTCGTACCGGGTGACGCCGTTCAGCGCAGCGGACTGCCAGCTGTCAGGGCCCATTCAAAGGCTTGGGGGCTTGCCATGGAAACACGCAGTCGCGTGCGGCCGACGGATGATTTGCTGATGATTTGCTGATGATTTGCGGATGGAGGCCAGAAGCGCCTGAAATGGCGCCAGCGCTGCGTTTCGAGGCGCGCTCGAATTTGCTTTATCCGGGCGCCTCCTAGCACAGGGAGGATCGCGTGCGTTTTAACGTGATCCTGCATTTCCCGCTCAACCGACCGGAGCCTGGGATGCAGACGGATACAACGTGTCTGACTCAGCGCGCGATAAGGTTCGGACACTTCAGTGTCTTCCGACGGGTCTCGGCGCGGAGAGGGCTGGGGTTGCTCAGCGGCATGCCCTCGGTCCGGAAAGCGCGTCTCCTTTCCGTTTCCCTGTGCCTCTTCAGAGCGATCCTGCTGATGCGGGCGGGTTCGTCGTCGCCTTTGCCGACGACTCGCGATGATCCCGTGCCAGCCACGCCGCGAGGATTTCCTGCTCGCGTGCCTCCGCGATTCCCCACGTATGTCCGTACTGCTCGTGCGGAAAACGGATCGGATCGGGAAAGATCCTGCGGTAGGAGCTCCAGGCGTCGGCTTGAGTATTCACCAGCGGACGCGTGCGAAGGCCGAGCGCTTCGGCCCTGCGCGCCGAAATTTGCCGGAAAGCGCCATTGCGTCCGTTTCGCGATGTCCAGATCGGCATGTCGGCGCCTTCGTCGACGGCGATGCCGTTCTCGCGCAGGAAGCTTTCCGGAATCCAGGTCACTTCGGCGCGGCCGTGCACGGCGCGTCGTGACTTATCGAGATATTCGCGCCAGAGCGCCGGCCTGCTGCAGACGTTGTAAGCGCCGGCGCGCCGCGTCTCGATGCAGTCGACCACCCATCGGCCGACATCGCGGACATCGATGAGCTGCATGAAGTCGCGTCCGTCGCCGGGACCGATGCGCCGGCCGGGCGCCGCCAGCCGCGAAAGCCAGTAGTAATTGCTGAGGCTGGAATCGCGCGGACCGACGATCGCACACGGCCGGGCGAATCCGATGCGTTCTTCGAACAGCGATCCGAGCAGCGCTTCGGCAGCGGCCTTCCGCGCGCCGTAGCCGGTGCCGCTTTGCTTCAGCGGCGTCGTCTCGTCGAGGCCGGGCCGGTCGAACGAGGCATAGACCGCGACACTGGAGACGAAGAAGTAGTAGTCCGTGCGATCTCTCAGCATCCGCGCGGTCGGTCCGACGAGCGCGACGTTGTCGGGCCAGACATCGACGACCGCGTCCCAGCGCCGGTCGCCTTCCAGCGCACCGAGACCTGCCGAGCTATCCGGCTGACGATCGCCGACGAGCAGCTCGAGACGTTCGAAGAGATGCGGATTCGTGCGTCCGCGATTGAACAGTGTGATCTGATGGCCGCGTGCGATCGCCCGTTCGACGATCGCCGGGCCGACGAAATTCGTTCCGCCGAGCACGAGAATACGTCGCGGGCGCGAAGCGATGGCACGTGACGCACAGAGCCCGGTCGCGAGCGCGGCGCTTCCGATCAAGAGATCGCGGCGCTTCATCGTGCGTTTCCGTTCATGGCCGGCTTCGCTCGATTCGATCGTGGCGATGGGCGCGTTCGACGGCAGCGGCGCGGGCGGACAAATCCCGAAGCGTCTCCATCGCACGCTCGGCTTCATGTTCGGCGACGAAAAGATGGTCGTGATGAAACGCGGATACGGCGTTGGCGCCGAGACCCCGCGCGGCGAGGGCGGAGGTAATCGCCGCGAGAAAACCAACGGCTTCGAGGGCGGAGTGAACCTGAAGCGTTATCATCCTGCAGCGATAGGTGCCTTGAAGGCCGGCGTTCGCGGACGCGCCGGCTTCGATCACGAGCGTCGTGCCTTCGGCTTCCCGGAATGTCAGGATCGGCGACAGGCCGTCTGCAACCGGCGCTCCCGGCGGCAGCGCGACGAACACGAAGACGTCCGCATGCAGGCGCGGCTGCATCGCTTCCAGCAAGGTTTGCAGACGCGTCTCGGCGGATACGATGGATGTCATGCATGGCCTGTCCGAGTTCCTGCGAGTGCGGAAATTACCGTGTGATCCATCCATTCAGAACCGCATCGCCGATCTTCTGCGCCGAGACGTGGCGTCCGGACGGCTGCACGAGCATTGCCGACGCACGAATCGCGTTGCCGATGCGCGCGCCGAGCACGCAATCGCATCCAGCGTTTCCGTTTCGGGTCGTCTCGTAATCTCGTGGTAACGCCGGCGCCGCGCGTCTATCGCTTCGCGGATTGCCGCATCGATCTCGCTTCGCGCGAGCTGCGTCGCGACGGCCAGCTCGTCGTGCTTCCTCCGAAAGTGTTCGATTGCCTCGCGTATCTGATCGAGCGGAGCGAGCGCGCGGTCGGGCGCGACGAGCTCGTGGCATCGGTCTGGGGCAAGACCGAAATCACCGACACGCTGCTCGGCCAGACGATCCTCAAGGCGCGCCGCGCCGTCGGCGACAGCGCCGACGAGCAGAAGGCGATTCGCACGATTCCGCGTTTCGGATATGCGTGGGTCGCCGAGCTCGCGCCCGACGATGCGCCTTCATCACCGCCGCCCGTCGGCGCATCGTCGAATCGACGAGCGTTTCGCATCGCATGGCTCGCGCCGATCGTCGCGCTGCTCGCGTTCGCCGGTTTCTGGATGCATCGCGAAGCGAGCCGTCGTGTGCCGGTTCCGTCCGACGATGCTGCCGCGGTGCTTCCGGTCGAGGTCGATGCGCCGGCCGAGTGGTCCTGGGTTCGGCTCGGTCTGATGGATGCGCTCGCGTCGCGCCTGCGCGAAGGCGATCAGAGCGTCGTGCCGAGCGACAACGTCGTCGCAGCGGCGCGCGCCGCAGACGACGGACCGGCCGACGTCGGCCGCGCGACCGGCGCTGCGCTCCTGATCGTGCCGAGCGCGCACTGGAGCGACAGCGGCTGGAACGTCCGCCTCGATGTTCGCGGCGGCAATGCTCCGATCGACATCGAGACGCGCAATGCCGACGTGCTTCTCGCCGGACGCGAAGCTGCCGATCGGCTGCTCGAGCGGCTCGGCAAGGCGCCGCCGGCCGATGCCGGCCACGTCGGGCAATGGGCGGACGCGAAGCTCCTGCACCGCGTCGAGGCGGCGCTGCTGACGGACGATCTCGACGGTGCGCGACGACTGCTGCAATCGGCGTCCGATGCGCTGAAGGCGTCGCCCGAATACGGCCTGCGTCTCGCCAAGATCGATTTCCGCGCCGGTGAATTCGCCGCGGCCGATGCGCGGCTTCGCGAGCTTCTCTCTCACGCTCCGGCCGAAAGCGATGCGGTGCTGCGCGCGCGCATCCTAAACGGTCTCGGCAACGTCGCGATGCGGCTCGGCCATTCCGACATGGCGACGCAGGCGTACGCCGAAGCCGCGACGCTGCTCGAAGATCGCGACGAGCCCGCCGATCTCGGTCAGGCCTACATGGGCCGCGGCAGCGTCGCGGAAACGCAAGGGCGCTACGAGGATGCGCTCGCGGATTTCTCGCGCGCGCACGTCGCGTTCGATCTCGCCGGCGATCGCCTCGCCGAAGCGCGTGTCGAAGCGAACGAGGGCATGCTCGACGCCGCGCGCGAGCAGTACGCCGCAGCGGCGGCGACGCTCGATCGCGCCACGGTGCGCTTCGAGAGTTTCGGCACTTTGAACGAGCTCGCGATGACGAGCAGCGCCGCGATCGGCGCGCACCTCGCACTGCTCGAGCCGCGGGACGCATTGGCCGCGAGCGAACGCGCGTGGCCTTTTCGGGATCGCGTTTCGAATCCGTCGGTCCGGCAGGCGCTCGTCGTCAATCGCGCGCAGGCGCTCGATGCGAACGGCCGTCGTCAGGAGGCGACGAAGCTGCTCGAAGGCGTCATCGCGAACGACGCTTCCGATCGATCGAGCGTCGTGCAAGCCGTCGCTCGCGCCGAGCTCGCACGCATTGTATTCGCGGCGGGTCACGCGACGCGGGCAGCCGATCTCGCGCTCGCGGCATTTCCGGCGATCGAAGAGAGCGACGATGCACGCGATCGCGTCACCGCATCGCTGATCGCCGCGCGTGCATTGCGCGTCGATGGCCGCAGCGAGGACTCTGCTGCGTCGGTCGCGGCGCTCGGCGCGTATTCGCACGCGCATGCCGATCCGTTGTCCGGACGTTACGCGGCGCTCGCGCTCGCCGAGCAGCGCGTCGCCGAGCGTAAGGACGCCGATGCCGACTACGAGCGAGCGCTCGATCTCGCCCAGCGCGCCAATGTGCCGGCGGATATCGCCGAGGTCGCGATCTCGTACGGCTCGGCGCTGATCGCCGAAGGCCGGCTCGATCGCGCCACCGCGGTCATCGGGCAGGCGGCGCGCTGGGCCGATCGCGACCTGCGCTGTGCGCTGATGCGGGTGCGCCTCTATGCCGCGCTCGGCCAGCGTCCGGCCTGGCAGCACGCACTCGCGACCGCGAAAGCGATCGCGGGCGATCGCGCGATCGCCGACGAGCTGACGGTGTTTCCCGTCGTTCCGTTATCGTCGGACAAGCCGTAGGCGCGCTCGAAAAGAAGCGCGAAACCCGCGCGAAAGGCTCGCGAATGGCGTTTGCGCCGCGTCCGGCGCAGGCTCGGCGGCGATCCCTTGTCACGGAGGTCCCATGCGTCACGCGATTCTTCCCGCGCTCGTCCTCGCCGCCCACGCCGGTTTCGCGCAAGCCGGCAGCTTTTATCCGGTCGTGCAGAACGGCGGCATCGCAGGTCTCTCGCACAACGGCCGCATCGCGATCGGCGTGACTGCGACGGGCCTCAACGGCGCGCCTTCGTGGCGCTGGACCGCGAAGACCGGCATCGAGGACATTCCGGATTTCCTCGACGCGATGGGCGTCAGCAGCTGGGCGCAGCCGAGTGCCGGCGCCGCGCACGACGAGAACGACTACGAAGTCGCCGCGATCGCCTACAGCAACGCGCCGGTCGTCGGACCGATCGTGATCGGACCGTATCCCGGCGGTCTCGAAGTCGACGGCTTCCTGAGCTCGGCCTACGGCGTTTCCGACGATGCGACCGCGGTCGGGCTCGCCTACGATTCGACGGGACTCCCGGTCGCATTCCGCTGGAACGCAACCGACGGCATGGCGCGCCTGCCGGTGAATCGGCCGGACACGTTCTCGCGCGCCAACGGCATCAGCCACGACGGCAGCACGATCTTCGGATGGAACGACCAGTCCGACGGCTATCGATCGGGCGTGATCTGGCGCGACGGGAAGACGATCGATCTCACCGACGCGACCGGCCAGCCGATCGGCGAAGCGCTCGGCACGAACGGCGACGGCAGCGTGGTCGTCGGCGGCGGCTACTACACGGAGAACGGCAGCGAAGCCTGGCGCTGGACCGCGGCGACCGGCGTGGAGCCGATCGGCATTCTTCCGGTGATGGGTGCGGCAGGTCGCGCGCCAGTCACGCGCGAATCGCCGCGTCGCGATCTCGCGCGTCCTTCTCTCGCGTCCGCGCCGGATGGGTTTCTTCCGCCGGAATCCTATGCGTTCGCGGTCAGCGACGACGGCAACATCATCGTCGGCGCTAGCGGCGTGTGGCCTGTGCGCACCGCGAGCATCTGGACGCCGGCGACGGGACTCATGGCGCTCGCCGATTACGTCGCCGCACGCGGCATCGTCTTGCCGGACGGCTGGTTCCTCGCTTCAGCGAATGCGATCTCGGCCGACGGCGAGACGATCGGCGGCTGGGGCCTCGACGAGACCGGCACGATGGCCGCGTTCGTGATCGACCTGCACGACGGCACGCCGGTCGATGCGATCGTCGAAGCGCATGGCACGGTCGGCTTCAACGATCTCGTCGACGGTCCGTTCGCCGGCATCGCGGTCGGCACGCCGGTCGATCTCTCGTTCGTGCTCTCGCACGACGGTTTCGAGATCGATCCGAGCCACGCGACGAGCTATCCGATCGAGCTCGACACGTTCTCGCTCCGGATCGGCGATGCGACGGAGACGCTGGCTTCGACCGGCGACGGCCCATCGCTGATGCTGACCAACGATTACCCGCTGTCGGACGGCATCCATCTCTTCGCGACGCCGACGGCTTCGGGTCAGGTCTTCGAGTTCGAGCTGTTCAATCCCGGCGGCAACCTGTTCGATTCGGACGATCTCGATCGCATCGATCGCACGTTCGGTCCCGAGCTGTTCGAGAAGATTTCATGGATGGTCGGCGCCGGTGACCACAGCCTTCAGGTCACGCTCGACACAGTCGGAATCCATGATGTCGGTCTGGTCACGGATCGGATCTTCGGCGACGGCTTCGAGGCGAAGCCCTAGCGCAAAGTCGCTGGGTTCCCGCTTTCGCGGGAACGACGGCGGGATTGCGAGCACGTTCCCATCTCGTCGTCCCGGCGAAAGCCGGGACCCAGCGCCTTTCCTATCCGAATCAACATCCGCATTCCGGCCTTCGAGCGATCACGAACGGACGCTCGCGCCGGATAGCGTCGTGATCAGCCGCAATTTTCCGCTCAATACCGCAGCTCGACGCTCGCAACGAGCGTCCGCTGCGGAAACGGATGGAACAGGAAGTATTTCTCGTTCGTGAGATTGTCGATGCCGACGGCCGCCGCGAGCGCGGGATTCACTTGCCAGCGCACGCGCGCGTCGAACACCGTGAAATCGTCGAACGCGCCGTAGACGTGCGGCGTGTTGTCGACATTGTCGAGCGTTGAATACTGCTTGCCGCTGTGGCGTCCTGCGAGCGTGAACGTCCACGCGCCGGTGCGATACGTCGCGACGGCCGTCGCGCGCCAGCGCGGCACGTTCGGCGCGTGCTTGCCGATCGGCGTCGTTCCCGTCGTGCTGACGAAGCCCGAGTCCTCAAGGATCGTCGAGTCGACGAACGTGACGCTGCCGGAAAGATCGAGCCCGCGGATTCCGACATCGCTCTTTTGCGCGACGAGCTCGACACCGCGATTTCGCACCTTGTCGACATTGTCGACGAACGCGACCGGCGCGGCGGCGCCTTCGACCGTCGATGTCTGCGAGATCAATGCATCGCGCGTCGTTTCCTGGAACAGCGAGACGCGCACGAGACCGCCGTCGATCGCGCGCTCGGCCGCGAGCTCGCCGCTCAGCGCGCGCTCGGGTTTCAAATCCGGATTCGGAGAAACGAACGTCGAACCGGTCGAGACGATCTGGTAGAGCTCGGCGACGGTCGGGAAGCGCACGGCGCGTCCGATCGAACCCGTGAGACGCCAGTCCGGCGACGCGTTCCAGGCGAGCGTCGCTTTCGGCGAGATGCCGTCGTCGCTGCGATTGGCCTGCACGACCGGCGTTCCGCCGCTGAAGTTGAAACCGTCGCTCGCGCGCCAGCGTTCCGCACGCAGGCCAAGCGTCGCGAGCCAGCTCGGCGCGAGCGTCCATGCGTCCTGCAGCCAGATCGCGTACGTGTCGGTCTTGCCGCTGCCGGCCGTGAAGAGGCCGGTTGCGGATCCGCTGTCCTGCCAGGCGGTCGTGTTGCGCGTCTCGTTCTTCAGCGTGTACTCGTCGGCGTGAGCGCCGAACGAGATCTCGTGCGCTTCGTGGCGCCAGCGCGCCTTGAGATCGGCGGTCGCCCAGTTGGTGCCGCCGAGATCCGCGGCGCGGCCGTTCGTCGAGAACGTCGTGCCGGTGCTGGCCGAGGCTGGCGAGAGCTGGCGGTCGTGGAGATAGTCGTAATATGTGACGACGGCTTCGCCGTCCCATGCGCCGCCGGTGTCGGTGCGCAGCGACAGCGCCTGCATCAGATGCTCTTCGCCGAGCGTGTAGGTATTGGTCGCGAATCCGGAGACGCCGCCGAAGGTCGCGTTGCCGTCGGCGTCGCGAAGATACGTCTCGACGTGCGAGTCCGCGTCGTTGTGCCAGTAGCTCGCGAGATAGGTCGCGCGCAGCCACGACGCGAAGTCGTACGAGAGCTTGCCGGTGAGGCTCTGCATCCGCGTGTGCAGGAGGCCGCCGGCGCCGAGCACGTCGGCCGGCTGGCCGAGCTTGTTGAGCGCGTCGATCGCGCCGGTCGTGCCTTCGGGCGGCGATGCGCTCGTGATATACGAGAGCGGCTGGCTGAAACTGTTCTGCACGTTCGCGCCGAGGAACCATGCGAGCGCGCCGTTGCGCCCGCCGGCGGTCGCCGTACTTTGGGCCGTGGAGAAATCGCCGTGCGTGCGGTATTGATCGAATGATTGCAGCGCGCCGGTCTCTTCGAACGAGAATTCGTTCCTGTCGGGCGTACGCGTCTCGATGTGCATGACGCCGCCGATCGAATTGCCGGGATACGCGGCCGAGAACGGTCCGTACAGCATCGTCACACGCTCGGCTTCGTTCGGCGCGACGACGCCCCAGCGCGGCGCGCCGATCGTGTTGTTGTTCGCGATCAGCGCCGAGATCGGGATGTCGTCGACATAGACGAGCGTTCGCGCGCTCGATCCGACGCCCCACGTGCGCGTCGCGAGCACGGGTTGCGTATCGCCGTAGTTGCGCTTGCGGACGAACAGGCTCGGCAGGTATTTGACGGCGTCCTCGACGTCGACCGCGTTGATCTTCGTATCGATCTCGCCGGCGTCGATCGTCGCGGTCGAAGCCGGAAACGCCGGCGACTCGATCGCATCGTTCGTGCCTTGCACGGTGACGCCGGGCAGCGGCGTCGCCTGCGACGGATCGGCGTCGTCCGCGTCGGCGGAAAGAAGCTCGGACGCGCGGACTTGCGACACCGCGAGAATCGCGGCAATCGCCAACGTCAGAGTAGTGAGGGCGCAACAGGCGCGAGACACGCGCGCGGACGCACGAGCGCCGCACGCAAATCCGATTGTTTCCATCGCAGGAATCCCCGTTTCGAGACAGCGGTGAACGCCGGCGCGTCGCCCGGAGGCGCGCGCCGCGTCATGAGCGGCTCAAACGAGGACGGATGGCGGGCCGCGCGGATGCGCGGCGTTGAAGCGTACGACGGAGCGGAGCGGTGTCTCGACGCGAGCCGCCGCGCGCAGCACGGCAGGCGCGAGCAGGATCGCAAGATACGGGACGCTCGCGAGCGACGGCGTGTGCCCGAGGAAATCGCAGTAGCCGCACTTCTTGAAGCAATCGTCGGGATTGCCGTGTTTCCTGTCGCAATGGCCGTGCGAGGAATCCTCGTGACCGGTCATCGCATGCTGCATGAGACCGTGCGACGCGTCCGTGCTTCCCCATGCCGCGCGCAGCTGCGACACGGTCGGCATGACCGCGACGAGCAGCATCGCCGCGAGGGCGAGAAAGGCGACCGGACGACGGACGGCTCGGGCGTTCACGACTCAGTGCATTCGGCGAACGGGCAGGGTCGAAGGCATTGCGGCACGGAAACGATGCGATGGGTCCGCACATCATAAGCCGGCGCGAAGCCGGCGCGCGTGAGGGCTTTCACTTAGCTTCGTTCGCGGCGACCCGTGCAGGAAGCCTATCGTCAGTGAGCGGGAGCGGCCGCCGCATCCGGCGCGGTGCGATGCGCGAGGTCGATGATCTCTTCGGCCGTCAGCCCGGCGATCTTGTCCTTGATGCGAGCGACCGAAGGTTTCGTCGTGTCGCCGGCTGCGCTCGCGTCGCCCTGGTTGAGCTGAACGATCGCGTTGAGCAGCTCGTTCTTCCGCTTGCCGTCGAGCGAATTGACCATGCGCTGGAAGCTGCGGTTGGCGGCCGCGTCCGACGAGGCGTCGAGATGGATTCCGCTTCCCGCGTAGCACAGCGTCGGAATCAGGAA
>DASZWL010000203.1:0-6314 GCA_035546695.1 Rhodanobacteraceae bacterium
GTGACGAGCGGCAGCGCGAGGCGCAGCATCTCTTTGAGCTCGTGCGCGAGGCGCGAGCGTTGGGTGGGTAGAATGGGGGGCATGGTGGGATTCCGGTGCGCAGTGTAGCCGAGCGCGGACTCCCGGCTGTCGGCGACGGAAGGCCTACGAAAAATCCGATGGGCGTCTTTGCTGTCGCCTCTCCCGCTTGCGGGAGAGGTCGCGCCGAAGGCGCGGGTGAGGGAGGGCTTGAGATGGCGTACCGGGACTTCCCTCATCCGCCTGCCGGTACCTTCTCCCGCGAGCGGGAGAAGGGATTCCTGACGAGCCTGGACACAAGTCACATATGAAAAACAACAACGATTGAAAAACAACAACGATCCATGACCTCGCCGACCACCGAGCCTCCTCCTTCGGCACACGCCGTGCACCCCTGCGCCAACTGTGGCGCGCCGATGCACGGCCCGTACTGCTACGCCTGCGGCCAGCCCGAGAAGGGCATGATCCGGCAGCTCGCGAGCGTGATGTCGGACGTGCTCGACACGATCTTCAACATCGACTCGCGCGTGTTCCGGAGCCTCGTTCCGCTGTATTTCCGGCCGGGGTATCTGACGCTCGAATACTTCGCCGGCCGGCGCGTGCGCTACGTGACGCCGTTTCGCCTGTTCTTCTTCCTCTGCATCGTCGCGTTCTTCGCGATCCAGCTCGCGCTGAACCTCGGCGACGATCGCTACACCTGGCATCTCGGCGACAACGGCGACATCGAGACCGCGCCGACCGCGGCCGACGTCCAGAAGCGCGTCGACAAGGCGCTCGCCGGCATCGAGACCGCGAAGAAAGCGGGCACGCTGCCGCCGGCCGTCATCGAATCGCTTGATGAATCGTCGGCGAAGATCCGCCAGCGCGCCGACGAGCGGCTCGCGTACATCAAATCGCGCGACGAGGCCAGCGCGCGCGGCGAGAAGCCGCCGCCCGATCCGAACGAGGAGAAGGAAGACCTGACGTTCGACGGCAAGCCGTGGGACCCCGCGACGCATCCGATCCGCATCGCGTGGCTGCCGGCGTTCGCGAACACCGAGCTCAACGACATGGCCGCGCGCGCGAAGGAGAACATCATCGCGGCGAAGCACGATCCGCGGCACCTGATCGAAGCCGTGTTCTCGCGCCTGCCGTGGACGCTCGGCCTTCTGATGCCGCTCTTCGCGGTGCTGCTCAAGATCGTCTACATCTTCAAGCGGCGGCTCTACATGGAGCACCTGATGGTCGCGCTGCACAGTCACGCGTTCATCTTCATGTCGCTGCTGCTGCTCGCGATCGTCACGCTGCTGCGCAACGCGACGACGGCGGCGCATCCGGGGCTCGATCCGGTCTACAACCTCCTGCGCAGCGCGATCTGGATCTGGCTTTTCGTCTATCTCTTCCTGATGCAGAAACGCGTCTACCGGCAGGGCTGGATCATGACGTCGATCAAGTACGGCATTGTAGGCATCTGCTACACGGTCATCATCACGATCGGGCTCGTCGGCGCGCTGCTCGCGAGCATCGCGCTCGCGTGATCGTCTACGAGGTCAACCTCGTCGTCCGCGAGGCGATCCTCGAGGACTATCGCGCATGGCTCGCCAGCCACGTCGAAGAGATGCTCGCACTGCCGGGCTTCGTTTCGGCCGAGATCCTCGATCAGATCGAGCCGAGCGCGCCGGAAGGCACGCGAGCGCTGACGGTGTGCTATCGCATCGCCGATCGCGCTTCGCTCGATCGTTATTTTGCCGAGCATTCGGCGCGTATGCGCGAGGATGGCCGGCGGCGCTTCGGCGATGCGTTCACGGCGACGCGGCGCGTGTTGATAGGCGTGAGCGGTGAGCGGAAGAATAAATCCGCATCGCGCTACTGACCGCTTACCGCTCACTGCTAACCGCTCACCGCCCCTCCTCGTACCGCTCGCGCAATGCACGCCGCTCTTCCGGCGACAACGCATGAAACCGGCGGAATGCCTCGCGAATACGCTGCCTTTCCTCGGGCGGCAACTGCTGGAATGCATGCCATCGCTCGCGCGCATGCTGGCGCTGATCCGGCGTCATCGCGGCGAAGCGCGCGAATCGTTCGCGTGCGCGATCCTGTTGCTCCGGCGACAACATTTGCCAGCGCGCGGCCTTGCGTTGCAGGCGCTGCTGCTGGGGCGGCGTCAGCAACGGCCATTGCGCCTGCATCGGCGCGAGCAGTCGCTGCTGCTCGGGCGTCAACGCATTCCACGGCAACGCCGGCGCCGACGACGTCGCGACACTGTCGCCGTCGTCCGCGTGCGCGGCGAAACACGGCTCTAAGAGCGCGAACAAGCCCGCGAGCAGCGCGGCCGCGGCGAACCGTGCGCGGGTGCGCGAGCGCGCGATCGGACGATCAGCCATTCGGATCTCCGGGCTGCCGCTCGAGCCACGCATAGAAATCGAGGTTCTCGGAGAGATCGAGCGCATCGTCGTCGCCGCTCAGCATCTCGATGTCGGCCGGCTGCAACGGCGCCGACGCCGACGTCGCATCATGGCGAGGCACGTGCTGCAAGCCGATCGCGACGCCGAACACCGCCGCCACGAGCCCGGCGATGCCCGCGCCGAACAGCCACGGCCGCGGCAGGCGCCGGCGTTGCGCGAGCGCGGCATGCCGTGCACGGTTGAGCCGCGACAGCGTCGCCGCATCGAGCACATTGGCAGATGCGTCGAGCAGCGCTCTCGAACGAGAGATCCAGGCCTCGTCTTCGCGCGGCTTGTTCACGGAACCCCCTCCAGCTCGCGGCGAAGGCTCGCAAGCGCTCGCCAGAGATGCGTCTTGACGCTGCCCTCGCTGCAGCGCATCGCCCTCGCCGTGTCGGCGACGTCGAGCCCTTCCCAGAGCCGCAGCAGGAACGCCTGCCGCTGGCGCAACGGCAAGCGCCGCAAGGCCGCTTCGAGCGCTCGCGCGGCCTCGTCGTCCGCGAGTCGCGCGAGCGGACCCGGCTCACGCGGATCCGGCGCGGTCTCGACCGGATCGACTTCCTCGTCCGCCGCGCGGGATGCCCACCAGCGCCCGCGGACGCGCTGCCGGCGATGCCAGTCGTTGAGCCGGCTGTCGAGCACGCGCCAGAACAGCGGCGCCCACTCGGCGGCGTCGCGGTCGGCATAGTGCCGGACGAAGCCGAACATCGCGTCCTGGACGAGATCGAGTGCCTCGTCGCGCTGCCCCGTCGCGAGTTCGGCCATGCGCAACGCGCGGCGCGAGGCTCGATCGAGGAATTGCCCGAGCGCCGGCGACGCCTCGCGCGCGGCGGGCGGTGCGGGCTCGTCCTCGAACGCGGTCATGAGCAGATTCGGTGCGATCATCGGGGTGCGAAAAGCGGGATCTGCCGCCAGGAAACGCAGCCGCGCGCACGCGGTTGACGCGAGTCACTTGGCGGAGAACGGCCGGGCTTGTCAAGCCTGTTGTACACAGCCCCGTGGTTTTCGACAGGTCTGTCATGTGTCTGGCCGCAAATCTCGGCAAGACTCGCGGATTCGGCTTGCAACTCATTGATTCAACAGCTCTATTACGGATTGATTAAAGATTCACCAAGCCGACTCGGGACGCGCTGCATCGCGCCTTGCGACGCCGCTCGCATCGGTTGATCCACAGACTTATCCACATTTCTTGTGGATAAACGAAAAAACCTCGCAGCGACGTGCGCTTAATGGATGTTTCTGACAGTTTCGTGAGAAACCATATGCAAACATCCTTCGCCGAGTCGTGTTTCATTGCGATCGGTGTTTCGTGCCTTGTCCGAATGCGGCGCATGCGCCGATCGGACTCCGCGCCCTCGCCCGCCGACGCTACACTCGAAGCCCGCCTCGCGCGATTGCGCGCTCGATGAATCCGATCCTCCGCGTCGCGCTCGACGTTCCGCTCGATCGCCTGTTCGACTACCTCGCGCCCGACGGCACGGACGACATCGCGGTCGGAAGCCGCGTGCTCGTTCCGTTCGGACGGCGCGAAGTCGTCGGCATCGTCGTCGACCGCGCCGATGCCTCGGAGCTGGCGCCGGAGCGGCTGAAGGCCGCGAGCCGTCTCGACGGGAAACCTCTGCTCGACGCCGAGCTGCTCGGCAGCTTGCAGCGTGCGGCGCGCTACTACCAGCATCCGCTCGGCGAAGTGCTGGCGACGGCGCTGCCGGCCGCGTTGCGCTCGCCGAGGGCGCTGCCCGAGCCCGGCGCGAACGCGCTTGCGCTGACGCCCGAAGGCCTGCGTGCGCGCGAGGATCCCGCGCGGCGCAAAGGCACGCGCATCGCGACGCTGGTCGATCTTCTCGCGGACGCGCCGCGCACGATGTCCGAGCTCGATGGCGCGCTGCCCGGCTGGCGCACGTCCGCGCGCGCGGCGATCGCGCGCGGCTGGATCGAGCGCGTCGTTGCAGGCAGCGGCACTGCGCGTCCGAAAGTCGCCGGACCGCCGCTCAATGCCGAGCAGCGCGCGGCCGCCGACGCGATCGTCTCGGCGCGCGGCTTCGCGCCGTTCCTGCTCGACGGCGTGACCGGCAGCGGCAAGACCGAGGTCTACCTCGCCGCGATCGAAGCTTGTCTCGCGCGCGGCGAGCAGGCGCTCGTGCTGCTGCCGGAGATCGCGCTGACGCCGCAGGCGCTCCGGCGCTTTCGCGAGCGGCTCGGCATCGAGATCGCGACGCTGCATTCCGGTCTCGGCGAGGTCGAGCGCGCGCGCGCGTGGCTCGCGGCCGCGCGCGGCGAGGCGCGCGTCGTGCTCGGCACGCGCTCGGCCGTGTTCGTGCCGCTGCCGCGTGCCGGTATCGTCGTCGTCGACGAGGAGCACGACACCTCGTACAAGCAGCAGGACGGATTCCGCTATCACGCGCGGGATCTCGCCGTGCTGCGCGCGCAGGCGCTCGGCGTGCCGATCGTGCTCGGTTCCGCGACGCCTTCGCTCGAAACGCTGGCGAACGTCGCATCGGGCCGCTATCGCGCGTTGCGGCTCTCGCATCGCGCCGGCGACGCGCGGCCGCCGGTGGTGCGCGTCGTCGATCTTCGCCGTCAGCCGTTGCGGCACGGGCTCGCGCCGGCGACGCTCGACGCGATCGCGGCCTGCATCGCGCGCGGCGAGCAGGCGCTGATCTTCAAGAATCGTCGCGGCTACGCGCCGGTGCTGATGTGCCACGACTGCGGCTGGAGCGCCGTATGTCCGCATTGCGAACGCGCGCTGACGCTGCATCAGGCGAGCCGGCGCCTGCGCTGCCATCACTGCGGATACGGCGAGCCGGTGCCGCGCGCTTGTCCGAACTGCGGCGGCCTCGCGCTGAATCCGGTCGGCCAAGGCACCGAACGTCTCGAGGAAACGCTGCGCGCGCGTTTTCCGGACGTGCCGATCGCGCGCATCGACCGCGACACGACACGCGGACGTCGCGCGCGCGACGCGCTGCTCGACCGGCTGCCGGACGAGGGCGCGCGCATCCTCGTCGGCACGCAGATGCTCGCGAAGGGACACGACCTGCCGCATCTGACGCTCGTCGTCGTCGTCGGCGTCGACGAGGGTTTGCACAGCGTCGACTTTCGCGCGCCGGAACGGCTCGGCCAGCTCGTCGTGCAGGTCGCGGGACGCGCCGGACGCGCAGAGCGCCCCGGCTCGGTGATCCTGCAGACGCACGATCCGGAGCATCCGCTGCTGAAGATTTTGTTGAGCGGCGGTTATCGCGCACTGTCCGAGGAGCTTCTGCGCGAACGCGAAAGCGCTGGCCTGCCGCCGTTCGCGCATTTCTCGCTGCTGCGCGCGGAAGCAAAAGAATCCGCGCGACTCGACCGCTTCCTTGCCGACGCGGCGCGTCTGATCGACGACGAACGCGTCGTCGCGCAAGGTCCGATGCCGGCGCCGATGCCGCGTCGCGGCGGCGTGCTGCGCGCGCAGATCCTGATCGAAGCGGCCGAGCGCGCGGCGATGCAGTCGTTCCTCGCGCGCTGGATCGCCGAGCTTCGCGCTCTGCCGGAGGCGAAGCCTTTGCGATGGTCGATCGATGTCGATCCGGTGGATCTGTACTGACGCCGACCGGACGCGAGAAGAGCGTCGGATCTCACGAAGCGGTTTTGCGAAAAAGCGCGCTCACCCCGGCCCTCTCCCGCAGTTGCGGGAGAGGGGAAAAGGCAATGCCGACGACGCATCCGGCATGCCGTGCGTCTGCGAGGAATCGGTTATTTTCAGATCGGCGTCACGTCGAAGCCGTCGGCGAAGATCGCGTCGTCCGGCACGATCCGGACGACAGCGCGCTTGCGCTGGTAGTCGGGATCGGCGCCGTTGACGAGCATCGTGCGGCCGTTCGGCGTGATCGAGTTGACGAC
>DASZWL010000204.1:0-19385 GCA_035546695.1 Rhodanobacteraceae bacterium
GCGCCGCCGGTGCAGCAGCGCATGGCGCAGATCGAGCTGCGCGCCGGCGAGTACGACGCGGTCGAGAGGCGTCTCCTCGCGCTGATCGACAAGCTCGATCCGAAGCGCGACGCGGCGCTGCGCGCGCGGGCGCTGATCACGCTTGCATCGTCGTACGTCCGGCGCAATGCGTTCGAGAAGGCCGACGAAGCCTATGTCGAGGCGATCGCGCTGCGCGGCGACGCGAACGATCCCGAGGTGCTCGGACTCGCGTATCTCGGCCGCGGCATCGCGCTCGCACAGCACGCGCGCTTCGACGAGGCATCGGCCGCGCTCGGCCGCGCGCGCATCGAGCTCGAGACCGCGGGCGATGCGCTCGGCGTCGCGCAGGTCGACGTCAATCTCGGCGATTTCCTCGTCATGCGCCATCGGCCCGCCGATGCGCTGCCGATGCTCGAATCTGCCGCGCAAAGATTCGAGCGGCTCGGCGCGCGCGAGGGACTCGTCTACACGCTTGTCGAGATCGCCGGCGTCGAGCGCGAACTGCTCGATCCCGCGGCCGCACTCGCGGCGACCGAACGGTTCTGGCCGCCCGAGGCGCACACCAGCAATCCGCGCATGCAGTGGATCGCGACGCGCGCGCGCATCGAGGCGCTCGCGGCGAGCGGACGGCTCGCCGAAGCCGAGTCGCTCGTCGAGCGCGTGCGAACGCACGCCGATCCGGTGCGCGACGCGGCGCTGCGTACCGAAGTCGAGGCCGTCGCCGCGCGGATCGCGCTCGCGCGCGGCGATCGCGCTGGTGCGCTGCGCCTTGCGAATGTCGCGCTGACCGAAGGGCTGCGCCAGAGCGATCGGCTGCTGTATGCGCGTACGCTGTCGCTGAAAGGCGCTGCGCTCCGTGACGGCGGCTCAAACGACGAAGCCGGTGTGGCGGTAGCGGGGCTGCGCGATCTCGCGGCATCGTCCGGCGACGAGGCGATCGCGCTCGGCGCCGTGCTTGCCGAGGCCGACCAGGCCTGGGCCGAGCGCCGGCGCGATGTTGCGCTGCGTGCTTATGCGGCCGCGATGCAGCGCGCAGAGCGGCTCGACATGCCGTCGGCCCTCGTCGCGGTCGGCGCGCGCTACGTCGAGGCGCTGATCGACGCAAGCCATCTCGACGAAGCGCGCTCGATCGGCGGCCGGCTTGCGCCTTGGGCCGATCGCGATCTCTCGGCCGCGTGGGTGCAGGTGCTGCTGTACCGAGCGCTCGACCGCGCTGACGCCGAGCGGAGCGCCCTCGCCGCCGCGACGCGGCTCGCGGGCGACGGCGTGCTGCCGGACGTCACGCAAGCGCCGGCCGGAGCCTCGAACGCGCGTTGATCGCGCGATCGCATCGCCGCCACATCGAAATCGCATCGATCGCGCATGCCGTGACGGGCGCGCAACGCCGATAATTCCGCGGCGCTGCCATCGCTTGCGAGGCAGCTTCGTGCTCTTTCCCGAGGAATCCTGATGACGAAGTTCTTGCGTTTGGGGTGTGCTCTTCTTTGCGGCTTCCTCGCGTCGGCCGCCATCGAGGCCGCGACGCTCGCGCCGGTCGATGCCGGCGGCGGCGCGCTGTCGCCGCCGGTCGCGCGCGACGGCTACCTCTACGTCGGCACCGGCGCGACGCTCTCGGTCTGGAACATGGCCGATCCTGCGCACCCGGTCTATGAGGGCCGCAGCGGCGCGACGCCGGCGCCAGGACCGATCCGCGCGCTCGCGATGGTCGGCGATGATCTTTACGCCGCCTGGAACACGCCGCTGGATACCGGCGGACTCATTGTCTATTCGCTGACCGATCCGGCGCACCCGGCCGTGGTCGCGACGATCGACGACTACATCGCATCGGATTTCAAGCGCCCGTCGGGTCTCGCGGCGAGCGATCACTACGTCTACGTCGGCGATGCCGACAACGGGCTCGTCGTGCTCGACGCGAGCGATCCTTTGAACCCGTCCTTCGTCGGCACCGTCGACGGCGTCTTCGAGTTCGACGCGATGGCGGTGTTCGGCGATCAGCTGCTGTGCACCGGCACGAGCTTCATCGGCGGGCGCAACGTCGACGTCGTCGACATCTCCGATCCATCCGCGCCAGTCCTCGCCGGCCAGACTTCGCTCGACGGCAGCACGGTGCTCCGCGCCGTTCTGACCGATGGCTACGCGCTCGGCGTAGGTCTCGAACTGCAGGTGTACGACCTGCACGATCCGACGAACATCCAGGAGATCTTCTCGACCTCGATCGACGAGGCGACGCAGGCGATCCGCTCGGGCGACACGCTCTATCTCGTCGGTGCGAGCGGCATCCAGGTCTGGGATTTCTCGACGCCCGCATCGCCCTCGCTGCTGCGCACCGTGCCGATGGACGCGTTCCTTCCCGATCAGGTCGCCGACGCGCCGTTCGGTCCGGTCGTGCTGACGCACGCCGACCGCGGGCTCGTGCTCGACGTCGCCGATCCCGAAAGCCCGACGCTCGCGAGCGACTTCGCGCTGCCGTTCGGCGTCGCCGTACACACGGCCGATGCCGATGCGGCGAACGTCTACTTCGCCGAGGAAGCTTACGGTCTCGCGGCTGCGACGCAGGCCGATTTCTCGATCGTCGGCCGCTACGACGCCGATCTTCCGTTCGATCCCGCCGCGCGCGACATGGAAGACATCTCGGTCGATAGTGGTCGCGCGTACCTCGCGGCCTGGGGTTATGGCGTGCTGATCGCAGATCTCACCGATCCGGCGCAGCCGGTCGAACTCGGCCGTTTCGAGTTTCCGTTCGCAAGCACGATCGAGGCGCACGGCGATCGCGTCTACGTCGCGAGCGCGACGAACGGCGGCATCTTCAAGATTCTCGACGTCTCGAATCCCGCCGCGCCGGTCGCGCTCGGATCGCTTACGACCAGCCAGACGTACGGTCTCACCGTGCGCGGCGATTACGCGTTCCTTGTCGACGGCGCCGATTTCGGCGACGGCGGCCTGCGCGTCGTCGACGTCTCGGCGCCGGCATCGCCGGTCGTCGTCGGACAGGATACGGGCTGTCCGTACGCGCAAGGCATCGACGTCTCGGCCGACGGCAACACGGCGTACATCGCTTGCGCGTCGGACGAGAACTTCCAGAACGCGCTGCGCATCGTCGATACGACCGACAAGTCGAATCCGGCGCTGATCGGAAGCGTCATGCTGCCCGGCAGCCCGCAGTTGCCGGACTACAACACCGCGTATGCGGTCGTCGTCGACGGCGATGTCGCGTACGTCGGCAACGAGTACGGCGTCGACGAAGTCGACATCAGCGATCCGGCCGCGCCGGTGCAGGTCGCGCGTCACGAAACCGGCTATACCGTGCGTTCGCTCGCTCGCTTGCCGGACGGTCGCGTGCTCGCGTTCGCCGGAGAAGCCGGAACGTTCGTGTTCTCACCGGATCGGATCTTTGCGAACGGTTTCGATTGAGAGCGAAGGATCGGCCTGAAGCGGGCCGATTGCGGCGTTTCGCGCTGCTTCGGGGCGCGCCGGGCGATTGCGTCCGGCGCGCGTCGGAGGCGCGCTCATCCACCGTTGCGTAAAAACTCGTAAAGATTGCGTTCGATTAGCGCGTCGGCGTTGCCGATTCGTCGTGGGCGAACGTCGGAATGGGGCTCGCGGGCCGTTAGCTCATCCTATAGGCGTATTCATATACTCCTATAGACCTAGGTCCGAAGCGCCTAGTCGATTGCCGGCGCGGCTGGCAAAACGCCGCGATGCGCCGCGCCCAAGGGGGGAGCGGCGCCTGCCCCGAGGATTCCATGAAAACAATAGCCATCGTGCCGGGCGCGCTTGCGCTCGCCATCGCCAGTGCCTTGTCCGTTTCCGCGCATGCCGCGGACGCGCCGCAATCCGATTCGAAGGACACGACCGAGCTTCCGAAGGTCGAAGTGCGCGAGCGCACGCAGGACGATACGCGTCCGAAGTTGCAGCACATCATGCGCGAAGTCGACGGCCCGCTGATCACGGTCACGAAGAAGACGTCGATCACGAAGCTCGACAATATCCCGACGATCGTCGACAACAACCTGCGCGACATCTTCGCGCAGACGCCCGGCATCTATTATTCCGAGCAGCAGTCGCCGGGCCAGCTCAATCTTTCGTACCGCGGCATCGGCAATCCCCAGGAATCGGAGTTCGTGACGGTCCTGCTCGACGGCATTCCACTCGAAGGCGACTGGATCGGTTTTCCGACGATTTACACCTTCCCGCTGCCGCAGACGTTGAGCGAGATCCAGCTGATCCGCGGCGGCAGCTCGCTGCTCTATGGTCCCGAGCCGCCGCCGGTCGTGAATCTCGTCAGCAGAAAGCCGGTCGCCGATCGCGCGCTCGCGGGCTACACCGAGGAAGTCGTCGGCAGCAACGGTCTCTTCGGCACATTCAACCAGCTCTCGGGCACGTCGGGCAGCTGGGATTATCTCGTCGACGCGCACTATCGCGAGAGCGACGGCGAGCGCGATAACGGCGATTCGACGCTGAAGGGCGCCGACGCGCACATCGGCTACCACTGGAACGAGGACGCGTACACCGCACTCGATTTCCACGCGTATCTCCTAGAGACCGGCGATCCCGGCAAGCTCAACTACGCGCAGTGGAAAGAGGACGAGGACACCGTCACGACGCCCTTCAACAAGCTCTGGACCGATCGCTACGTCGCGAGCATCACGCACACGCAGAAGATCACCGATGACGGCGAAATCGTCGCGAAGCTCTGGTCCGGCTATCAGGACCAGGCCTCGCGCTCGCAGGATCGCGGCAATCCGCCGACGACGTCGACGCTGCAGGACGAGCAATTCCGCTTCTCCGGTCTCGACGTGCGTTACGTGAACCACTGGGGCCGCGGCAACGCGCTCACGGTCGGCACGACGATCTATCACAGCGACGCGCCGTTCCGTCAGTGGGCCGAAGACACTCTCACGCCGGGACAATACGACCGCTCCGGCGATCCCTGCCTCGCGGCGAGCCAGACCTCGTGCGAGAAGTTCCGCCAGGCGCGCTCGACCGATTACGCGGCCGTGTTCGCCGAGAACGTGTTCCGCTTCGAGGGCGGCTGGCATCTCGTGCCGTCGGTGCGACTCGAGCACGAGCGCGTCGACATCGACGAGACGATCCACACGCCGCGTCCACCGGAGGCGCTGATCGATCGCACGGTCGATCACACGGTGCCGCTGTTCGGTTTCGGCTTCGGCAACGATTTCGGACACGCGAACGAAAGCTACTTCAACGTCTCGCAGGGCTGGCGTCCGGTGCGTTACTTCGACATCGGCTCGCCGTTCGGCGCGCTCGATCCGACGCTCAACAATCCCGATCCGACGCACGTCGTCTCATGGGAAGGTGGCGTGCACGGCACGCCGCTGCCGGGCCTCTTCTACGACGCGAGCCTGTTCTGGGTCGACGTGAAGGATCGCATCGAGAGCCAGCCCGCCGGCGAGAACGCGCCGCCGGGGAACACGATCAACGTCAACACCGGCAACACGCGCCATCGCGGCTTCGAGGGCCAGTTCGACTACGATCTCCTCGCCGCAAGCGATCCGCACACGACACGGCACTTTTCGGTGTTCGGCAATCTGCAACTCCTCAACGCGGAGTTCACCTCGACGCACAATCCGGCCGTCAGCGTCGGCAACAAGCCGGCGTTCTCGCCGGATTACCTCGTGCGCGTCGGCGTCGCGTACCGCGAGGACAAGAAGCTGAAGCTCGCGCTCTCGGTCGTGTCGGTTGCCGATCAGTACTTCCAGGATTCGAACAAGCCCGCGCCGAACGCGACGGCGACGCCGTCGACCGCCGGCTACATCCCTGCCAAGGTGCCGGCGTACACCGTCGCCGATTTTTCTGGCGACTGGTACGTGCTGCCGCAGTTGCGCCTCCTCGGCGGCGTGCAGAACCTGTTCGACCGCAAGTACTACAACCGCGTGTTCTCGAACGGCATCGACCCGGCGCAGGGGCGCACGTTCTACGTCGGCGCGGCGTACGAGTTCTGATCCATCCGGTTCTTTTTAGAAGCTGACGAAAAAACCCTTCCCCCGCTTGCGGGGGAAGGTGCCGGCAGGCGGATGAGGGCAAGTCCTGGTTCGCCCTCCCTGCGTCCGGACGCTACACTCGCGCCAACCCGGCAACTTCCATCGGCGTGAACACCAACACCGAACCCACGGCATCCGCGGGCACATTCCCGCTGCTCGACGCGACCGAAGCCCGCATCGTCGGCTGCCTGATCGAGAAGGCAGCGATCACGCCCGAGGTCTATCCGCTCACGATCAACGCGGTCGTCGTTGCGTGCAACCAGAAGACGAGCCGCGATCCGATCATGCAACTCGAGACCGGCGCCGTCGCGCACGCGCTGCGGCAGCTCGAGGAACGCTCGCTCGTCCGCGTCGCGCCGTCCTCGCAGCGCGCGTTGCGCTACGAGCATCGCTTCGACGCGATCTATGGCGTCACCGCGCGTCAGCGGGCGATTCTCTGCGCGCTGCTGCTGCGTGGACCGCAGACGCTCGGCGAGCTCCACACGCGCACGGACCGTCTCGCCGATTTTCCGGCCATCGACGACGTTCGCGACACGCTCGAACGGCTGATCCAGCGCGATCCCGCGCTCGTCGTGCGCCTTCCGCACGCGTCCGGCCAGCGCGAAGACCGGTACATGCATCTGCTCGGCGGGCCGGTCGACGCCGGCATCCTCGAAGCCGCATCGTCTTCGCGGGCGTCCGCGCCGCGCGCGAGCGCAATCGAGGAACGCATCGAAGATCTCGAGCGTGAAGTCGCGCGGCTCAAGGAAGAGATCACCGTGCTGACGGCGCGGCTCGATTCCGGGACGAGCGCATGACGCGCGCGTGGCTCGCGCTCGCGCTGCTTCTCGGAACGGCATCGGCGTTCGCGAGCGATGCGATCCAGAAGCCCGCCGCCGCGAGCACCGAGACCGGAACGCTCGAAGGCGCCGCATATCGCATCGACATTCCCGATCACTGGAATCGCGGTCTCGTCGTCTTCTATCACGGCTACTCGACGACACCAGTCACATTCGAAAAAGACGAGCGCATCTCGCCGATGTTCGACGGCATGCTCGCGCGCGGATTCGCGGTCATCCAATCCGCGTACTCGGCCACCGGCTGGGCTGTCGAGGAGGGCGCTGCCGACACCGAGCGATTGCGCCAGCGTTTCGTCGAGAAGCACGGCAAGCCGCGCGAGACGATCGTCGCCGGCATGTCGATGGGCGGCACGCTGACCGTCATGGCGATCGAAACGCAGTCGTCGATCTACGACGGCGCGCTCTCGCTCTGCGGCGCGATCGAGCCGAGCGACCGGCTGATGCAGCGCGATTTCGCATTGCGCGCGGCGTTCGATCATTACTTTCCCGATCTGCTCGGCGCACTCGTGCCGGTGCCGGCCGATTTCGCGCTCGACGATGCGACGACCGCGCGCATCGCCGCCGCGTTGAAATCGAACCCGAAAGCGGAGCACGCGCTGCTGTCGTTCTACGGCGTCGCCGATGCGAAGACGCTGCCCGACATCATCGCGTTCAACACGTACGAGATCCGCGAGATGCAGCAGCGCACGCACGGCAATCCGTTCGGCAACGCCGATCTCATCTACACGGGATCGGGCGACGCCGCCGCGCTCAACGACGGCGTGAAGCGCTATCGCGCCGACGAAACCGCGGTGCAGCGCATGGCGCGCTTCTACACGCCGACCGGAAGACTCGAAAAGCCGATGCTCGCGCTGCACGACACCGGCGATCCGCTCGTGCCGGCCGGCACGACGTTCGAATACGCGATCGTCGCGCAACGCACGGGACACGGTGACGACTTCGTGCAGCAATACGTCGATCGCAAGGGCCATTGCGTGTTCACGCCCAATGAGATCGATCGCGCGTTCGGCGAGCTGATCGACTGGATCCGCGACGGCAAGCGTCCGCAATCGGGACGTCTCGACTGAGCGCGCGCGGTCGCTGATAAACTCCTGCGCCCGCATCGAGGAACCGCAGAGATGAAGCCCGACGGATTCCGCCGCCTCGCGCTCGCTCTGCCGGAAGCGATCGAGAGCGCGCACATGAACCATCCCGATTTTCGCGTCGGCGGGCGCATTTTTGCGACGCTCGGCGCACCCGACGCCGCGCACGGCATGGTCAAGCTGAAGCCCGATCAGCAGGCTCTTTTCCTGCGCGTCGATCCCGCGGCGTTCACGCTGGCCGCCGGCGCTTGGGGCCGTCGCGGCAGCACGCTCGTGCGACTCGCGTCCGTGAAAACGGGCGTGCTGCGCGACGCGATGCGGATGGCGTGGCGGAACGTCGCTCCGCGCCGGCTCGTGTCGGAGATCGACGGATCGATCGATGCGGAGAATTGTGCATGAGCGGCAAGGCCGACTCGCTGAAGACGATCTTCTTCGCGCTCGGCGCGAACTTCGCGATCTTCGTCGCCAAGCTCGCCGCCGCGATCGCGACCGGCTCGGGCGCGATGACGGCCGAGGCCGTCCATTCGCTCGCGGACTGCGGAAACCAGGGCCTGCTGCTGCTCGGCTTGCGAAGCGCGAAGGCGCCGGCGACGGCGGAACATCCGCTGGGTCAGGGCAAGGCGATCTATTTCTGGTCGTTCCTCGTCGCGCTGATGCTCTTCAGCGTCGGCGGCGCGTTCTCGATCTACGAAGGCGTGCACAAGCTCGGCCATCCCGAGCCGCTCCGCTGGGCCAGCATCGCGATCGGCGTGCTCGCGTTTGGCATCGTCGCCGAGAGCTTCTCGATGTGGGGATGCCTGCGCGAGGTCAACAAGGCGCGCGGCATGCGCTCGTTGTGGCGCTGGTTCCACGAGAGCCGGCAGAGCGAGCTGATCGTGATCTTCGGCGAGGATCTCGCCGCGCTGCTCGGCCTCGTCTTCGCGCTCGCCGCGGTGCTGTTGACGGTCGTCACCGGCGATCCGCGCTTCGACGCGATCGGCACGCTGGCGATCGGCGTGCTGCTGATCGTCGTCGCCGTGTTCATCGCCGTCGAGGTCAAGGCGCTCCTGATCGGCCAGAGCGCCGACCTCGCAATGCGCGAGGAGATCCGCGTGCTGATCGAAGCGCGCCCCGAAGTCGTGCGCGTCTTCAACCTGATCACGCTGCAGCTCGGGCCGGACGTCATGGTTTCGGTCAAGGCGGAAATGCGGCCCGATGCGACTGCGCTCGATCTCGTCAACGCGATCAATGCGGTGGAGCACGCGATGAAGGAGCGGTTTCCGGAGATTCGATGGTCGTTCTTCGAGCCGGATGTGGCGGACTGAACGGATTGCTGCCTGAAAACTCGTGCGCCATAAACCGAAAAAACCGCGACAGGCGCGGTTTTTTTGGTTGCGAAATCCCGATTGGTGGAGCGGAGGAGGATCGAACTCCCGACCTTCGCATTGCGAACGCGACGCTCTCCCAGCTGAGCTACCGCCCCACACGAGGGCGCGCATGATACAGGCTGGGCCTCGGGACGCCAAGTCGCGTGTGCGCTGCATGGTCGAGGTAGCGCCGCGCCGGCCATGGATTCCGACGCAAATCCGTGTTTCAGCGAGACGGCGCCAGCAGGTGTGCGCGGAGTGCGGCATCGTCGGCGGCAATGGGCTCGCTCCGGGCCGGGCGATCGAGCAGGGTCTGGAGCGCCGCGGGCACCGCGACCGGGGCGCCGATCAGCGGCTCGACGATCCGCTCGAACTTCGCCGGATGCGCGGTCGCGACGACCGCGTAGTCGCGGCTGTCTCCGTGCTGGCGCAGGCGCGCGAGCACGCGCGTCGCGGTCGCCGTGTGCGGGCAGATCGCGGCGCCGTAGCGGCTCGGGCTCGTACGGATCTCCTCGCGGATCTCGTCGTCGTCGACGGCTTGTGCGCTCAGCGCGCGACGCAGCGCAGCGTCGTCGCCGTAGAGCCAGCGCAGGCGCTCGAAGTTGCTCGGCGCGCCGACGTCCATCGCGTTGGCGAGCGTCGCCGCGCTCGGTCGCGGCGTGTACGGCTCGCCGGAGAAGTAGTCGGGCAGCGTGCGGTTCGCGTTCGTCGCGAGCACGATGTCGCCGATCGGAAGGCCCGTCGATCGCGCGAGCACGCAGCCGAACGCATTGCCGAGATTGCCGGTCGGGATCACGAAGTTGAGTCGCCGCCCATGCGCGAGCCAGTGCGCGAGCGCAGCGTGCGCATAGTAAGCCGCCTGCGGCAGCAGCCGGCCGAGGCTGATGCTGTTCGCCGAGGTCAGCGCGATCTGGCGCCGCAGCGCTTCGTCAGCGAGTGCGCGTTTGACGAGCGCCTGACAATCGTCGAACGAGCCCGCGACGCGGAGCGCGACCACGTTGTCGCCGAAGCATCCGAGCTGATGCGCCTGGCGCGGCGAGACGCGGCCGTCGGGATAAAGGATTACGACACGGAATCCGGGCCGGCGATGGAACGCCGCCGCGACGGCGGCGCCGGTGTCGCCCGAGGTCGCGACGAGCACGGTAACCGGCGATGTGCCGCGCGCATGCGTGCGCGCGAGACATGCGGCGAGGAAGCGCGCGCCGAAATCCTTGAACGCGGCGGTCGGACCGTGGAACAGCTCGAGCATCCAGGTTCGCGGCATCACCGCGCGCAACGGTGCTTCGATGTCGAGCGATTCCGCCGAGATCGCGCCAAGCTCCGGCGCCAGCGCGTCGCCGACGAAGAACGGCTCCAGCATCCGCGCCGCAAGCGTCGCAAGCGGCTCGCGTCCGCCGAACGCATCGGTGCGGAACAGCGGCAGGCCTTCGGGCACGAAGAGTCCGCCGTCCGACGCGAGGCCAGCCGCGAGCGCCGCGCCGAGAGTGACGGGGCTGGTGCCGGCGCGTGTGCTCAGGTATCGCATTCGACGATCTCGCTGCGTGGTCCGGCGACCGGTGAAACGTGCGCATCGCTCGCAAGGCCGGATCTCGCGAACGCCGCGCGCATCGCAGCGGCGGCGTCGTTCGCGATCGTCGCATTCTCGCACCATGCGAAGACGCTGGGGCCGGCGCCCGAGATGCTCGCGCCGAGCGCGCCCGCGGCGAGCGCCGATCGCTTCACGTCGGCGAAGCCCGGAATCAGCGCGCTGCGGCGCGGCTCGATCAGCACGTCGTCGAGGCCGCTCCGGATCAGATCGACGCGGTTCGTTTCGCAACCGACGATGAGCTGCGCGAGGTTCGCGCTCTGCGCGACGAACGCCGAAAGCTCGTACGCGCCCGCGAGCGCCGCACGCGCGGCGCGCGTCTCGAGCACCGCGTGCGGATGCACGAGCGCGCAGGCGAGACCGTCCGGCACGCGGATCGGCACGAGCCGGTTGCGCGTCGCGAGCACGAGCCCGCCGAGCAGCATCGGCCCGACGTTGTCGCCATGCCGCCCGCCGCTCGCGACCGCTTCGCCGTCGAGCGCGAACGGATAGAGCGCTTCGCGCGCGAGCGGCGCATCGAGCAGCGTGTTCGCCGCAATCAGCGCCGCGACGGCCGATGCGGCCGAGCCGCCCATGCCCGATCCGAACGGAATGCCCTTGTCGATTTCGATCTCGAAGCCGAACGGCAGAGCGAGTGCACGAGAGAGCGCGATCAGCGCCGCACCGGCCGTGTTGCTCGCGGCATCGGTCGGCAATGGCGCGTCGATGCCGCGAACGGCCGCGATGCGAACGTCGCGCGACGGCACGCGGCGAACGGTCACGCGATCGCCGGGCCCTTCGATCGAGTGGCCGAGAATGTCGAAGCCGACTGCGACGTTGCCGACACTGGCCGGAGCAAATGCGATTGCCTGCCGGATCATCGCTTCGCTCGGGACGCCGAGTGCGGAATGGCGGCGCTGACGCCTGATCCCATCACGTGACGATGCGATCCGGATTCGTTCCTGACGCGCCGTCGTCGGGCAGGCGCGACATCAATGCGTCGTGCAGCACGTCGCGCCGCCAGCCGTCGAGCGCGCGCGGCCAGCGCCGCGTGATCAGCAGCGTTTCAAGCGAGCGACGCGCGCAGAGCAGCGTCTCCGGCAGGTCGAGCTCTCCGGCGCGCTTCGCGACGGCGTCCTTCAGTGCGGCGAGTGCCGACTTCTCGCGCGCGGACGGCGCGCGCGGTATGGGTTCGAAATCGAGCTCTTCGTCCGCGAGCGGGCTCGCGAGAATCTCGAAGAGCTCGCCACGCAGCGCGCTTCGCAGGCCGCGCAGGCCTTTCGTCCGTTCGGCGAGATCGGCGGCGTCGCGCGGCGGGCGCGCGGTGAGGTCGAGCGCCGTCGCATCGTCCAGGATCCACGGGCGCGGCGTATCGGTGCGGCGCGCGCTCGACTCGCGCCAGCGCAGCACGCGGCGCAGCAGCGCCTGACGAGCGCGCGGCCAGTCGGCCGCGCCGCGGAGCGCCGTCTGCGGCTCGGGATCGGGCTCGCGCCGTCGCGCGCGATCGAGCATGCGCGCGCAATCCTCGGCGAGCCATGCCGCATAGCCTCGATGCTCGACGCGCTCGCCGAGCAGCGCGTGCAGCGCGGGCAGATGCACGACGTCGTGCTCGGCGTATTCGAGTTGCTGCGGCGTCAGCGGACGGCGCAGCCAGTCCGAGCGCGTCTCGGCTTTCGGCAGATCGATGCCGAGCGTCTCGCGCACGAGCTTCTGATAGCCGATGCCGGTGCCGAGACCGGCGAACGACGCGGCGATCTGAGTGTCGAAGAGCCGCGCGATGCCGCGCGAAAAGCGCGTCGCTAGCGCTTCGAGATCCTCGCTCGCGCTGTGCATGACGGTCGTGCGCGCGGGATCTGCGAGCACATCGCCGAGCGGATCGAGTTCGATCGCGCCGAGCGGATCGATCAGCGCGATGCGATCGCCGAGCACGGTCTGGATCAGCGCGAGCTTCGGAAAGAACGTGCTGACGCGCATGAACTCGGTGTCGAGACCGACGCTCTCGGGCGCGGCGGCGGTGACGTCGTATAGGGCTTCGGTGCGATCGATCCAGTCGCTCAAGTCGGTTCCTTGAATGGCGCGGCCCCGCGGTTGCAGCGCACGCGCGGGATAGCCTAAGGTGCGGCGATGGGCTTGTCAGCCCGGCTTCGGCCGGTTGCAGAGGCCCAATCGTCCCGAGCGACTTTCCAACGCGATGCCCGGCACCGAAATCGCACGCAAGCAGCACGCGCTCGGCGGAACCGCCGGCATCGTCGTGCTGGCGCTCGCGCTGGCGTACCGGTTCTTTCCCGGCATGTTCCACGTCGAGCCGCAGGAAACGCAGCCGATCGCCGCGAGCAAGGCGCCGACGCACGCGCCGGCGCCGAACTGGGTCGCGGTGGAGGCGCCGCCCGCCGCGACGACCGCGCCGACGCAGGCATCGGCAGCCGCGTCCGGCACGTCGTTCGAAGATGCCGTGCGCATGGGGCCGCCCGCGCCGACGACGAAGCTGATCGCCGCGCTCCTCAAGAAAGCGCGCGCAGCCGAGCAACAGGGCAAGGTGCTGGAGCCCAAAGACGCAAGCGCGATCGACCTGTACCGGCAGGTGCTGGCCGAGGATCCGGCCAACGACGAGGCGGCCGAAGCGCTCGACCGGATCGCCGGCGCGCTGCGCGACTGGGCGCTGGCCGCGGTCGATCGCGGCGACGAGGCGGCCGCACAGCGCGACGTCGCCGCGCTCGCCGACATTCCGCATCACGACGAAGAGCTCGATCAGCTGCGCGAACGGCTTGCGACGTTGCACAAGGTCGCGCCGCTCCTGACGCACGCGGCGACGCTGCTGCGCGCTGGCGTGATCACGTCGCCGGCGAACGACAACGCACTTGTCGCGTACCGGCAGGTGCTCGCGCTCGATCCCGAGAACAAGCTCGCCGACGCCGGGCTCGCGGAGATCGAGCGCACGTATCTCGATCGCGCGCTCGCGGCCGCGGCGCAGGACAAGTTCTCCGACGCGGATCAGGTGCTCGCCGAAGCGTCGTCGATCCGGCCGGGATCGCGCGACCTGCTCGAGACGCGCGCGCGCATCGACGGCATCCGGCGACAGCGCGCCGAGACCGTGCTGGCGCAGGCGCGCTCGGCGCTCGACTCCGGCAATGCCGATCTTGCAGAAGAGCTTGCGAAACGCGCGCAGACGATCAGCCCCGATCTCAGCGGCCTCGACGATTTCGCGGTGAGGCTGCGCAACGCGCGGCTGTATGCGAGTCTCAAGCCTGGCCAGGTCATCCGCGATCGCTATCTCGATATCGCCGGCGAGGCGCCTGCGGTCGTCGTGATCCCGACCGGCGAGTTCGTCATGGGATCGGCGGCGGACGAAGTCGGACACGCCGACAGCGAGGAGCCGCAGCGGCGCGTGCGCATCGACGTCGGCTTCGCGCTCGGCCGCAACGAGGTGACGGTCGGCGAGTTCGGCGAGTTCGTGCGTTCGGCGAAATACGTCAGCGACGCCGAGCGGCTCGGCGCGAGCGCGGTCTACGACGAAGGATCGGGCCGCATCGCTGATCGGCGTGGCGTGACGTGGCGCGACGACTATCGCGGCGATCGCGCGGCGCCGGGTCTACCGGTCGTGCACGTGTCCTGGAACGACGCACAGGCGTATCTCGGCTGGCTCTCGCAGCACACCGGCAAGCACTACCGGTTGCCGAGCGAGGCGGAATTCGAATATGCGCTGCGCGCTCGGTCGTCGACGCGCTATCCGTGGGGCGATGGCGATCCGGAACGCACCGTCGGCAACTTCACCGGTGAAGGCGACCGCTCGCCATCCAAGCGCAGCTGGTCGCTTGCGTTCCCGCGTTACAGCGACGGCTACTGGGGACCCGCGCCGGTGCGCAGCTTCGCGGCCGACGCGTTCGGTCTCTACGACATGGAAGGCAACGTCTCGGAGTGGGTCGAGGATTGCTGGCACGACAACTACGTGCGCGCGCCGCGAGACAGCGAGGCCTGGATCAACCCCGGCTGCGAGCGACGCGTCGTGCGCGGCGGATCGTGGGGCAGCGATCCCTCGCAGGTGCGCTCAGCGTTCCGCATCTCGGCGCCGGCAGACACGCGCAGCGCGCGCGTCGGGTTCCGCATCGCGCGCGATTTGTGATCGCAAAGAAATGCAACGCGCGAAGATCGCGTAGCCGCGCCGGTCTGCACTGCCTCATGCCCGTGAAAGCGGGCATCCATCTTTGATCCGGTGAAAGCAACATGGATACCCGCTTTCGCGGGCATGACGGCGGAGGACTTCATTCCGTCCGCGCCACCGGAAGCGCTTCGCGATCGCACGCAGCCGCAGTATGCTCGGCGCCGGACTTCGGGAGGAGTGCGCTCATGGATCCTTACGGCGATTCTTCGGCGGGCGGCATGTCGCGGCGCGGGCTCAAGCTCTGGCCGATCCTGCTGTTCGGCATCTATCTCGCGTACTACTGGTTCAGTCACCAGGACACGACCTCGTACACGGGCCGCAAGCAGCTGATCGACACGTCGCCGCAGCAGGAAGCGGCGCTCGGCTTGCAGTCGTACCAGGAAATCCTCTCGCAATCGCAGGTCGTCACGACCGGGCAGCTGCCGCAGCAGGTGCGCGACATCGCGCAGCGGCTGATCACGGCCGCGCCGAAGGTCGAGAAGTATTACGCGGAGACGAAGAACATTCCCGCGGAGACCGACTGGAGCTCGTACCAGTGGGACGTCAACGTGCTGCAGTCGGACGAGGTCAACGCGTTTTGCCTGCCGGGCGGAAAGATCGCGGTCTACACCGGCATCGTGCCGGTCGCGCAGAACGCGGACGGGCTCGCGGTCGTCATGGGTCATGAGATCGCGCACGCGCTCTTGCGTCACGGCGGCGAGCGCATGGCGCAGCAGAAGCTCGTGCAGCTCGGCACGATGGCGGCCGGCATGTCGGTCAGCGACATGGATCCGCAGCAGCAGCAGATGGTCATGGCCGCGCTCGGCGCCGGCGCGCAGTACGGCATGCTGCTGCCGTTTTCGCGCAGCCACGAATCGGAGGCCGATCACGTCGGCCTGCTGCTGGCGGCAGCGGCGTGCTTCAATCCCGAAGAAGCACCGAAGCTCTGGGAGCGCATGGGCGCATTGAGCCGGCAGAAGCCGCCGGAATTTGCGTCGACGCATCCTTCGGACGCGACGCGCATCCAGCAGCTCGAGGCGTGGATGCCCGAAGCCGAAAGCGTGCGCGCGCATTTCTGCAGCGGCGGCGCGGCGACAAGTCAGCCGTAACGGCGCAGCAACGAGCGCACGGAATCGAGATAACCCGCGCCGAACAGGTTCAGGTGATTCAGGAGGTGATAGAGGTTGTAGAGCGGCGCGCGTTCGCGCCATCGCGCGTCGATGCCGGATTCGGCTTCGTAGGCCGAGAAGAATATCGCGGGCGGCTCGCCGAACAGCGTCAGCATCGCGAGATCGGCTTCGGCCCAGCCGTAATGGACGGCGCCGGCGTCGATCAGTGCGAGCTCGCCGTTCGCACAGGCGTGGAGGTTCGCGACCCAGAGATCGCCGTGCACGAGCACCGGCGGCATCGGCGGAATGAGGTCGGCGAGTCGATCGCAGAGCCGATCGATGCGCCCGAGATCGGGTTCGTCCAGCTTGCCGCTCGCGCGAGCGCGTAACGCCTGCGCAAGCAAGCGACATTCGGCGAAGAAACGATAGCCGTCGGCATCGCGCGCGTTGTCCTGCGGGCTGTCGCCGCACCAGCCGTCGGCCTCGAAACCGAACGCATCGGCGGACCTGCAGTGCAGGCGCGCGAGATCGGCGCCCGCGCGTTCCCAATCGCCGCGTTGCGGACGGCTGGAACCGAGATCCTCGAGCAGGATCGCGTCGGCGCCGACCGAGCGCACCATCGGTACGCGCAACGTGCGCGACGCGCGCAACGCGTCGAGCCCGCGCGCCTCGGCCTCGAAGAACCCGGCCGGCGCCGAGCGCCGCACCTTGGCGACGGCGCGCGAGCCGTCGCCGAGCGTCACGCGATGCAAGCCATCGGGCAGGCGAGCGAGGAGGGCGTCGTCGTCGTTCATGAGGCGAAAGCGCGGACTTGCGCGGCAGCGGAGGTTGTCTCCGCCGCCTCCGCCTCGTATCATGCGCGCCCGCTCTGGAGAGGTGGCAGAGTGGTCGAATGCGCCGGATTCGAAATCCGGTTTACGGTTCTACCGTAACGTGGGTTCGAATCCCACCCTCTCCGCCAGATCAATAACTTAGGCCTTGCAATGGGGCCGCGATCTGGGTAAGACTGACCCAAGTTGGGACAATTTGGGACAGTGACTTGGCTACTTTCGAGCGCAGACTCGGAAAGGGCGGCAAGACGACCTGGCGCGTTCGCGTGCGCCGTGGCCACGGTCCCAAGCTGACGAAGTCGTTCTCGCGCAAGAGTGAAGCCGAGGAGTGGGCACGCTCTATCGAGCACAAGCTCGACGTCGGCGAGCACGTCCCGAACTCCGAAGCCCGGAAGCGATCCCTGGGCGACGCGATCGATCGCTATCTTGAGATCACACTCCCGCGCGCCAAGCATCGGAAGAATGCCACTGAGCAGACACGACTCCTTGGCTGGTGGAAGGCCGAGCATGGCGGCCGCGCACTCGTCGGCATCACGCCGAGCGTGCTCGCGGAGGCGCGTGACGCGCTCGCCAGTGGGCGTGGCCCGACGAAGGCGCATCTGAGCGGGGCGACCTGCAATCGCTACCTGAGCGCGATCAGCGCGGTCCTGACGACGGCGGAGAAGGAATGGGGCTGGATCTCCCGCAACCCGCTCGCGAACGTCAAGCGCTTCGAGGACAGCAAGGAGCGGGCTCGATTCCTATCCGACGACGAGCGCGCGCGCCTTCTCAAGAAGTGCGACGAGTCGGCGCTCAAATCCCTTCGCACTGTCGTCGAGCTTGCGCTAGCGACCGGCGCCCGCCAAGGGGAACTCGTGCACCTCGACTGGAAGTGCGTCAACCTCAAGCGTCGCACGGTGCGATTCGTCGACACGAAGAACGGCGACGATCGGACGGTTCCGCTGGCACCTGTCGCGGTCCGAGCGCTGAAGGCGTGGCAGAAGGAGTCGAGCAAGGAAGGGCGCGTCTTTCCCTATTCGGCGGCACAACTCAACAAGTTCTGGTTCCTCGCGCGAGATGCGGCCGACTTGAGCGATGTCCGCTTCCACGATCTGCGCCACAGCGCTGCCAGCTATCTCGCGATGTCTGGCGCATCGCCGCTCGATATCGCCGCAATCCTCGGGCATCGAACGCTGGCGATGGTGAAGCGCTATAGCCACCTCAGCGAGCAGCACACGACGGCAGCGATCGATCGCATGGCCGAGAAGTTTCTTTCCAAAGAATCCGGTAAAGCCGGGTAAATCGCCCGGCCTGGCGTGGTACTAGCACGCTCAGGCCGGACTTCCACAACCGAACGCAAGAGGTTCAGTCATGGCGAAGAAAAGCATACCAGTGCAAGCAGAGCGCTCTGAGCACGCCAAGTCACTCTGGTTCAATATGACGCGCGATAAGCATCGACAGCTAAGCCAGGAGGAGCAGGTCGAGCTCAAGGCGCACGGTAAGTACACCGACAACCGCATCGAGCAGATCGCGATGTCGCTCATGGCTGTAGCAACGATCACTTCCGTTGCAGAGTACTCGGCCATCGGAGCGCACGAGTGGGTCGGTCTTTGCGAGCTTCTAAAGGTTCTTTCAGAAGACATCACGGACGCTCGCGAGACGGCCTATGCGGCGAACGACGCACTGCAGATGCATTTCGAGCGCGCGGCTGCGGAGACAGCAGCATGAGCGCGACAAGGACCATCGCCAAAAAGAAGGTAACCCGGAAGGTAACGCGGCCGCCGACGATCTGGGATGGAGACAGATACTTCGACGCGACATTTACTGCCAAGGAGCGTCTCGTATTGCAACACAAACTGGTAGATATCTGCGGATACGGTGCCAACGAGCGACGCCGTTCGAACTTGATCGGATTCGATTACGAAATTTTCCGCCCCGCGCAAGATGCGATCTGGGCGGCATTCAGGGCGCAGGGACTGGAGTACGAACGCGATCACGCACGCCTTTGCGACTGGACATACATCCATATCTGCCGCGAACTGGGCTTCGACTATCGCGGCTTCGCAGCGAATGTTCCCAAGCTTCCGATCGATGGCTTCATCGAGTGCGCCAAGCGTTGCTTTCCTGAGTTCAAGTCGGCACGCAATAAGATCGAGCGAACAATTCAAGAGCACAAACTACACGCTGCATGGACCGATTGGATGGACAAAGAATGCGTGCGTACCGGATGCACCTGCGATTCGCATTGGCTCTGCAGTGATCGATTCGTCGATCGCGACTATCCAGTGATCCTTGAGCAGATCGCGGCATACAACGAGACCCGGCCAAAGTTTGCGCCGCCTAAATTGGTTTACTCACGTGACTGCACTGCCCCACAAGGAAGCCAAGGGCGGAAGGCCTCGCCGTGAATTACGAACTGCTCGACGAACTCATGAAGCAGTATGTCGCCAATCTCGAAAATTACTGGCGCTGCTA
>DASZWL010000205.1:0-15243 GCA_035546695.1 Rhodanobacteraceae bacterium
ATCTCCGAGCTCATGTTCATCTGCGCGAGCACGTCGCCGAGCCGGTATTCCGAAAGGCGGTTGATCAGAAGGCCCATCGCGCCGTCCTCGCCGTGCTGGCAGAGGAACGTGACGCCGCGCGCGAAGTTCGGATCGCGCAGCATCGGCATCGCGATCAGGAGCTGATTCGTCAGAGGGCTCGATTCGGCCATGGCGGGATTGTACTGGAGCGGTATGAACGCGGCGTTGGAATCGCGTTCATGCGCGAAGGTTCCTCTCGCCGTCGTCCCCGCGAAGGCGGGGACCCAGTGCCTTCCTGGACCGCACGAACAAAGTCGCTGGGTCCCCGCTTTCGCGGGGACGACGAAGGTTTTTTTCCGTGCCGCGACATCCGTGCCGCGGTGAAGGCCGTGCGATCGGGTTCAGCGATTGCGCAGAATATCGCCCGGCAAAAACTGCCATGTCCGCGTGATGTAAAGCTCGTCGATCTTCTCCTTGTCCTCCGGCAGCGCCGGGAACGGCTCGGCGAGGTGCACGATGCGGATCGCGGCGTCGTCGAGCACCTTGTGGCCGCTCGACTGGATCACGTCGACGCTCTTGACGCGGCCGTCGCGCGCGAGGCCGACCGTCAGCACGAGCTGGCCGTGGAGCTGCGCGCGGCGCGCCTCGTCGGGATAGTTGAGGTTGCCGATGCGTTCGATACGTGCGACCCAGGCGCGCATGTAGGCCGCGAACTCGTATTCCTTCGTGTTCGCGCTGATGTACTTCCGCTTCGGGCGCTTGGCGTACTGCTCGGATTCGCGCTGGATCTCCTGCGCGAGCCTCGCCATTTCGAGCTTGCGCTGCTCGATCTCGCGGTCGACGACTGCGGGTTTCGGCGGCGTGTCGGGCCGCGCGGTATCGGTCGTCACGCGGAACGAGGATTCCTTCTGCGTCAGGAGCTCCGCGTCCGTCGGCGTCTCGGGTTTGGGCGCGCCGTTCTCGAGCTGGACCGGCGCGATGCCGGCGACCGCTTTCGGGATCGCGCTCGACAAAGGCGCGGAAGGCCGTTTCGCCGTCTCGGCCGTGCCGCCGCCGCTGTTCGACGCCTGCGCGAGGAAATCGGCCTTGTCGGGCTTCTCGTCGTTCGCCGACTGCACGAGGATCACGTCGAGCGAAGGCAGCGCGGGCTTCGTCTTCTCGTACTCGAACGTGATTCCGAGCGCGAGCACGCCATGCGCAATCAGCGAGAACAGCAAGGTCACGCCGAGACGGTCGGCGCTGCCGGTACCCGATGCCGCCATTACGTCTGCGCCGTCACTTCCGTCTTGCTTCGATCACGTCGAACAACTGGCCGGCGATGTTAAGCCCGAATGCCTTGTCGAGCTCGCGGATGCAGGTCGGAGATGTGACGTTGATCTCGGTCAGGTACGCGCCGATGACGTCGAGCCCGACGAAGAGCATGCCGCGGCGCTTCAGTTCCGGGCCGACCTCGCTCGCGATCCAGCGGTCGCGCTCGGACAGCGGCACGCCGACGCCTTTGCCGCCGCGCGCGAGATTGCCGCGGAAATCGTCGCCCTGCGGCACGCGCGCGAGCGCGTAAGGCACGGGCTCGCCGTCGATCACGAGGATCCGCTTGTCGCCTTCGGTGATCTCGGGAATGTAGCGCTGGACCGCGCAGAACTGCCGGCCGTTCTTCGTCAGCGTCTCGATGATGACGTTGAGGTTCGGATCGCGGTCGCGGCTCCTGAAGATCGAATAGCCGCCCATGCCGTCGAGCGGCTTCAGCACGACATCGGCATGCTCTGCGACGAAGCGGCGGATCTCGGCCGCGTCGCGCGCGACGAGCGTCGGCGGGATGCATTGAGGGAAGTGCAGCGAGAAGAGCTTCTCGTTCGCGTCGCGAAGGCCCTGCGGCCGATTGACGACGAGCGCGCCTTTCATCTCGGCGAGCTCTAGCACCATCGTGTCGTAGAGGAACTGATCGTCGAACGGCGGATCCTTGCGCGCGAGGATCACATCGACATGCGAGAGCTCGCGCCAGGCGGCCGCGCCGAGCTCGAACCAGCGTTCGTCGTCGTCGCGCACCTCGAGCGGCGCGAGGCGCGCCCACGGCTCGCCGCCGCGGATCGAGAGGCCGTTCTGTTCGGTGTACAGGAGCTCGTAGCCGCGCCGCTCTGCTTCGAGCAGCATCGCGAGCGTCGAATCCTTCTCCGGATGGATCGCCGCGATCGGATCCATCAGCACTGCGAGGCTGCGCTTCATCGGAACTCCGGGAGGGCCGCAGGCGCGATCCGCGTCGCAACAGGGCGGGTGTTCCTATACTACACTCGGGCTCGGGCAGGGCCTTCTATCCGGACGAAAAACGAGCGCTGGTTCTCGTTCAATTTCGAGAGCTTACGCGCACAACTTGACGCTTCGCTAAGTTTTGATTAAGAAGGCCCGGATCATGGGTATCTGCCGCCTCGAAGCGTCTGCGAGACCGCGGACGACGAGGCGTTCCGGCGCGACCGCGGCACGTTTCTCGCATGCCGGCAATCCGTTTCAAGCAGTGGTAGGGGGTCCGAGGTGGACGAGACGAAACAAGGCAGCCTGACCGGCGTCAAGGTCATGGTCATCGACGATTCGAAGACCATCCGCCGCACTGCCGAAACCCTGCTGCGCAAGGAAGGCTGCGAGGTCGTCACGGCCACCGACGGCTTCGAGGCGCTGGCGAAGATCTCCGACCAGCAGCCGCAGATCATCTTCGTCGACATCATGATGCCGCGCCTCGACGGCTACCAGACCTGCGCGCTGATCAAGAACAACCAGATGTTCAAAGGCACGCCGGTGATCATGCTGTCCTCGAAGGATGGCCTGTTCGACAAGGCGCGCGGTCGCATCGTCGGATCGGAGCAGTACCTCACCAAGCCGTTCACTCGCGAAGAGCTGCTCGGCGCGATCCGCCGTCACGTGCAGTGATTTATGCGCTCGTCCATGATCGCGACAAGCAAGAAGCGGCCATCCATGGTCGCACTGTTCACCAAAAGCACGAAACTTTGAAACGCCATTGGATCTTCGTTTGAAACGCCATTGGATCTTCAGGGGATGAGATGGCACACATTTGCATCATCGACGACTCGCCGACCGACGTGCACGCGCTTTCCACGATGCTCGTCCGCGGCGGTCATCGCGTCTCGAGCGCGCCGAGCGCCGAGCAGGGAATCGAGCTCGTCAGGCGCGAGAAGCCCGACCTCGTGATCATGGACGTCATCATGCCGGGCATCAACGGCTTCCAGGCGACGCGCGATCTCTCGCGCGACGCGACGACCGCGTCGATCCCGATCTTGATCATCACGACGAAGTCGATGGAGGCCGACCGCATCTGGGGCCTGCGCCAGGGCGCGAAGGACTTCATGACCAAACCCGTCCGCGAGAAGGATCTGCTCGCGCGCGTCAACGAGCTTCTGCCGGGCTGACATGGCCATCGCCGCCGACCACGCCGTCGCGACGCCGTTCGAAGTCCTCGCCGACTACGAGCGCCGCAGCCTCGCGCACGTGGCCGGCCTGCCGGAGCAGATCGAGGCGCCGGGGCTCTGGCGCGGCATCGGCTTCCGCGTCGGCGCGAGGCATTTCGTCAGCATCATCGCCGAGGTCAACGAGATCCTGACGCCGCCGCTCCTGACTCAGGTGCCGGGCACGCGGCGCTGGCTGCTCGGCGTCGCGAACGTGCGCGGCAATCTCGTGCCAATCGTCGATCTTCGCGATTTCGTCGAGGGCGAGCCGAGCGTCATGACCGAATCGAGCCGCGAGCTCGTCGTGCGCCAGCACGCGGGCAGCGTCGGGCTTCTGATCGACGAGGTGCTCGGCCAGCGCTCGTTCTCGGAGGAGCAGCGCGCCGAGGCCGTCGGTGAGGCCGACGAGCGCTATCAGCGCTTCGTCGGCGAGAACCTGCAGCTCGGCGACGTGCTGTGGGGCCTGTTCAGCATGGCCGCGCTGGTCCGCGCCGCCGAATTCCAGCAGGGATCGGCATGAAATTTGCTGAAATTTTCACGAATCGGGGTGAGTCATGAGCACGACTTCGGGGGCACTTGGCAGAGAGCGGAGCGGCGGCGCGAACACGGTGCTGTTCGTGTTGCTGGGTCTCCTCTTCCTGTTCGCGATCGTCGACTTCGGCTACCTGTACTACCAGGGCAAGCAGGACAGCCAGGCGAAGTCGTACACGACGCAGATCCAGGTGCTCTCGCAGGCGCTCGCGACGTACGCGGCCGAATCGGCCGGCGGCAACGAGTTCGCGTTCAAGGAGCTCGAATCGACGCGCGCGAACATCGACAGCTACGTGCGCAACCTCAACAGCGGCGACAACCGCGGCATGCGCGGCTACGCGGGCGAGCCGGCCGTCAAGGCCGAGCTCGACGCGCTGAACAAGGCGTGGGCGGCGCTCCAGACCAACGCGACGAAGATCCTCTCGAACAAGGATCTCGTGCTCGGCGCCGCGACCAGCGCGAAGGACTTCACGGACAAGCTGTCCGAGCTCAACTCGCGCATGAACGAGGTCGTCAACATCCTGACCGAGAAGAACGCGAGCGCGCCGCAGGTGTACATCGCCTCGCGCCAGATGCAGCTCGCCGACCGCATGGGCGGCCGCGTCACGAAGATTCTCGCCGGCGGCGCGGACGCGCAGGCGTCGGCCGACGGCTTCGCGCGCGACGCGCGGCTCTACGGCACGGTCGTCGCGGGCCTCCTCAACGGTGCGCCCGAGCTCAACATCAAGGCGCTCGACAACGCGAACGCGAAGCAGATCCTCGGCGACATCTCGCAGAAGTGGACCGGGCTCGCCGATCCGATCCAGAAGATCCAGGACGCGTCGACGAACCTCCAGGAAGTCAAGGACGCCGCCGACTCGATCTTCACCGACAGCCAGGGCGTGCTGCTCCGCGCGAGCAACGTCGCGCAGCGCGTCGACGAGCTGCCAACGAAGCGACTCTTCCCGAATCCGTGGTGGGGCGCGATCGCCGCCGGCGCCGCGCTGCTGCTGCTGCTGTTCCTCGGCGTCAACCTGATCCGCGACCAGCAGCGCCGTTATCAGGTGTCGGCCGAGTTGAACCAGCGCAACCAGGAAGCGATTCTGCGCCTCCTCGACGAAATGGGATCGCTCGCCGAAGGCGATCTCACGGTCAAGGCGACCGTCACCGAAGACATCACCGGCGCGATCGCGGACTCGGTCAACTTCGCGGTCGAGGCGCTTCGCTCGCTCGTCACGACGATCAACGAGACCGCCGTGCAGGTCTCCGCCGCCGCGCAGGAAACGCAGGCGACCGCGATGCATCTCGCGGAAGCCGCCGAGCATCAGGCGCAGCAGATCACCTCAGCGTCGGCCGCGATCAACGAAATGGCGACCTCGATCGACAACGTGTCGAAGAACTCGGCCGAGTCGGCCGAAGTCGCGCAGCGCTCGGTGCAGATCGCCGCGAACGGCGCGCAGATCGTGCGCCAGACGATCGCCGGCATGGACTCGATCCGCGATCAGATTCAGGAGACGTCGAAGCGCATCAAGCGTCTCGGCGAGTCCTCGCAGGAAATCGGATCGATCGTCGAACTCATCAACGACATCGCCGAACAGACGAACATCCTCGCGCTGAACGCGGCGATTCAAGCCGCGTCCGCCGGCGAAGCGGGCCGCGGCTTCGCGGTCGTCGCGGACGAAGTGCAGCGACTCGCCGAGCGCGCCTCGGGCGCGACGAAACGAATCGAAACACTCGTGCAGACGATTCAGTCCGACACGAACGAAGCGGTCAGCTCGATGGAGCAGACGACGTCGGAAGTGGTCTCCGGCGCGCGCCTCGCCGAGGACGCGGGCCTCGCGCTCGGCGAGATCGAGAAGGTCTCGAACGATCTTGCCGAGCTGATCCAGAACATCTCGACCGCCGCGCGCCAGCAGTCGGCCGCCGCGACGAACATCTCGGCGACGATGAACGTGATTCAGGAAATCACGACGCAGACGTCGGTCGGCGCGAGCCAGACCGCCGAATCGATCGGCAACCTCGCGCAGCTCGCGTCCGATCTCAGAAGGTCGGTCGCGGACTTCAAGCTGCCGGGATGACGACTCAGCGAGCGATCGCGATACGCCGCCGGCGCGCCTGACGCCGGCGAGAGTGGGAAGAGGGTGGCATGAAACTGCAAGACAACATCGATTTCACCGCTCTCAACTGGGTCAAGCCCGAGCTCGACGCGACGCTGAAGCAGGGCCGCGACGCGCTCGAGGCCTACGTCGAGAATCCGTCCGACGTTGCGCTGATGCGCGAGAGCGCCGTGCACCTGCACCAGGTGCAGGGCACGCTGCGCATGGTAGAGCTCTACGGCGCGGCGATGGTCGTCGAGGAGATGGAGCGTCTGGCCACGGCGCTGCTCGACGACACGGTCAAGCAGCGCGACGAAGCCTATTCCGTGTTGATGCGCGGCATGGTGCAACTGCCCGATTATCTCGAGCGCGTGCAGAGCGGGCACAAGGACATTCCGATCGTCCTGTTGCCGCTGCTCAACGATCTTCGCGCGTGCCGCGGCGACAATCTTCTCAGCGAATCGGCGCTCTTCTCGCCCGATCTCTCGGCCGAGCTTCCGGCGAGCGCGGAGGGCAGCGCAGCGCCGCTGGCCGCGGCAGATCTTCGCGCGCAGACGCTCAGGCTTCGCCTCGCGTTCCAGGCCGCATTGCTCAAATGGTTCCGCGACGAAGGCGCGCGCGAGCATCTCGATCGGCTCTCGAGCGTGCTCGACCGCCTGCGCGCGCTCTCGAGCGGCATCGAGCCGCGGCGCCTGTGGTGGATCGCGAGCGCCGTGATCGAAGCGATCCGCGAGGGCAATCTCGAGCCGACCGTCGCGGTCAAGCTCCTGATCGGCGGCGTCGATCGCGAGATCCGGCGTTTCGCCGAGCAGGGCGAAGCCGGATTCGCGGCGGACCCGCCGCGCGAGCTCGTCAAGAATCTTCTTTACTACGTCGCGCACACGGGCGGGCAGGGTCCGCGCGTCGGCGACGTGCGCGAAACCTATCGTCTCGACACGCTGCTGCCCACGCAGAAGGAACTGCAGCACGCGCAAGGCTCGATGACGGGCCACAACCGCAACCTGCTCGACACGGTGTCGGTCGCGATCAAGGACGATCTCCTGCGCGTCAAGGAATCGCTCGACATCTTCCTGCGCAGCCAGGACGCGAATCCGGCCGATCTCGCGAATCAGGCCGAAGTGCTCGATCGCGTCGGCGACACGCTCGGCATGCTCGGTCTCGGCATGCCACGCAAGGTCGTCGGCGAGCAGCGCACGGTCATCGAGGAGATGTCCGACAAGCGCCGGCCGATCGACGAGGGTGCGCTGCTCGACGTCGCGGGCGCGCTGCTCTACGTCGAGGCCTCGCTCGACGATCACATCGAGCGCCTCGGCGCCGGCGGCGAGAGCGATGAATCGGGCGAGGGCGAGCTCGAATTGCCGAAGGCCGAGGTGCGCAAGATCCTCGATGCGCTGATGCGCGAGGCCGCGGTCAACATCCAGCAGGCCAAGCACGACATCATCGCGTTCATCGAATCGCCGTGGGAGCACGCGCGCGTCGAGCAGATTCCGCGCCTGCTCGAAGAGATCTCCGGCGCGCTGCGCATGCTCGGCCTCGCCGACGCCGCGCAGCTGATGACCGGCATCGTGCGCTTCGTCGAAACCGAATTGCTGCAACATCGCCGCGTGCCGACGGCCGAGCAGATGGACAAGCTCGCCGACGCGCTCGCCGCGATCGAGTATTACCTCGAAGCGACACGCGAGCAGCGCGGCAATCGCGAGAAGATCCTCGACGTCACGCGCGACAGCCTCGAAGCGCTCGGCTACTGGCCGGTGCCGTCCGGTGGCGGCGGCTCGGGCGGTGGCATCTCGCCGGTCGAGCCGATGCCAACATACGAGGCGCCGGCGCCGTCGAGCCCGCCGGTCGGCGTCGAAGATGCAGCGCTCGCGATGGCCGCGAGCCTGGCCTATGGTCAGGACACGACAACCCGCGCAGACCTCGGCGAGCCGAACGCGATCGACGCGACCGCGATGCAGTTCCCGAGCTGGGGCGATCATCTGCCGAGCACGCGCAGCGACGGATTGCGCGACGAGGATCGCGCCGCCGCGAGCGACGAAGGCGTCGAGCTTCCGAGCATCGACCTCGATGTCGATCTTTCCTCGGACTGGAATGCCGATCTCGCCGCTCCGGAAAGCGCATCGAGCGATCTCCCGAGCGCCGTCGAGATCGCGCCGGGCCGCGACGTCGGCGATCTGATCGTCGGCGAAGCGATCGCGCACGAACCCGAGGCACACGATCTCGCGGGCCTTCGTCTCGCCGAAACCGGCGCGAGCGAAGCCGGCTGGACCGAGATCGAAGAAGAAATCGAGGAAGAAGTGCCGGCCGAGCCGGTACCGGAGACCGGATTCCAGAGCGGCGCGGTCGAGGAGATCGACGACGAGATCCGCGAAGTCTTCGTCGAGGAAGTCGAAGAAGAAATCGAGAACATGCAGCGCAACCTTCCGCTCTGGAAGGCCGACGTCGAGAATCTCGAAACGCTGAAGCCGATCCGGCGCTCGTTCCACACGCTGAAGGGATCGGGCCGCCTCGTCGGCGCGCTGACGCTCGGCGAGTTCAGCTGGAAGGTCGAGAACATGCTGAACCGCGTGCTCGACCGCACGATCTCGCCGTCGAATGCGGCGATCGCGCTAGTCGATCACGCAGTCGGCGCGCTGCCCGAGCTTCTTGCCGCTCTCCGCGGCGGCAGCGCTCCGACGGTCAACGTGCACGGCATCATGCACACGGCCGATCGTATCGCCGCTGGCGAAGAGGCGTACGTGCCGGCGCGCTCGGCCGCGACGCGCAAGGTCAAGCGCATCGTGCGCCGCCGCGTGCCGCTCGCGCCGCCGGCCGAGGCCGCGGCGCCGATCGACGAAGCCTTCGACATCGAAAGCGCGTTCGCCGCGGCGCCGCCCGAAGTGCAGGCCGGTCCGACGCCGAACATCGATCCGATGCTGTTCGACATCCTGAAGAGCGAGGTCGCCGCGCACCTCGGCGTCATCGGCGACTATCTCGATCTCTGCTCCGGCGCGCCGGTCGTCGCGAGCGAAACGCTGCTGCGCGCCGTGCACACGCTGAACGGCGCGATCGCGATGGTCGATCTGCCGGCGCTCGGCCACGTGCTCGCGCCGCTCGAAGGTTACGTCAAGCGGTTGCGCGGCATCGGCGCCGCGCCCGAAGCCGACGGCATCGCGGCGATCGAAGACACCGTCGCGCTCGCGCGCGAGGTCGTCGCGCGTCTCGACAGCGGCATCGGCACGCTGCCCGATTCCTCTTCGCTCGTGCAGCGCGTGACGGCCTTGCGCGATGCGCTGCCGGAGCCCGAGTCGTCGCTGCATCTCTACTCCGCCGACGCGACAGAGTCCGTCGACATGGAACCGAGCGACGCGGTCGGCATCGACGAGCCGTTCGCGATCGACGAAACCGAGGACGACATCGCGCTCCATGCGTCGACGCCGGCCGTCGCCGACGAGGATCTCACGAGCTCGTTCGTGCAGGCGTTCGATCAGGATTCCGAAGCCGAAGAAGATGCGTCGATCGGCGAAGTGCCGGCCGAGCTTGGCGTTTCGCTGTCGGCTTTCGATCCCGAATCTTCGCTCGACACCGATGCCGGCGAGCCGCCGCTCGTCGTGGAGAATGCGAGCAACGACACCGCGTTCGAAGGATTGCCTGCGTTCGTCGACGCGACGCTTGCGAACGCGCTCGACGAAGCCGATTCGCATGACGAGCTTTCACGAGCGGCCGAAGCGTTCGCGATCGACGACGAGCCTCGCGTCGAAACCGAGTCGGCGGCGATCGACGAGATGACTGCCGCGTTCGCGGAAGAAGAATCCGCCGAGCCTGAAGCCGAAGATTTCGCCGAATTTCCGATCACCGAGACAATCGCGCCGGTCGAGCTTGTCGAGGACGCGCATGAAGCGCCCCGCGTCGAGCCCGCGCCGTTCGCGCCGGTCTCGCGTCTCGCCGGCGAGGAAGCGCCTCCGATCGCCGACGACGCTCAGCCCGATGGCCCGCTCGAGCTTCCGGACATGGACGACGACCTGCTCGAGATCTTCGTGCAGGAAGGCGCCGACATCCTCGATCATTCCGACGCGCTGATGGCGCGCATGCGCGAGACGCCGTCCGATCGCGATCTCGTCGTCGGCCTCCAGCGCGACCTGCACACGTTGAAGGGCGGCGCGCGCATGGCTGGCCTCGCGCCGATCGGCGATCTCTCGCACGCGATGGAATCCTTGATCGACGTCATCAGCGAGGGACGCCGGCCGATGGACCGAGCCGCGGTCGAATCGCTCGAGCGCGGCTTCGATCGTCTGCATTCGCTCGTGCAGCGCGTCGCGCAGCGCCAGGCGATCGCGATGCCGTCGAACGCGATCGCGCGGTTCGAAGGCCTCGTCGCCGGCGAGCTGCCGGCTGCTGCCGAAGCGCCTTACATCGACGTCGTGCCGTTCGAGACGCCCGCCGTCGCCGAAGAATTGCCCGAAGCCGCGACGCCGGAGCAGACGCCCGTCGAAGCCGCGAAAGCGCCGCCCGTCGCAACGGGCCCGCGCCCCGCGCCGCGCACGCTGCCGACGTTCGACGACGAGGAACAGCCGCGCGCGCCGCAGGAAATGATCCGCGTGCGCTCGGAGCTGCTCGATTCGCTCGTCAATTACGCGGGCGAAGTCTCGATCTACCGCTCGCGCCTCGAGCAGCAGATCTCGACGTTCCGCTTCAACCTGATCGAATTCGAGCAGACCGTCTCGCGCCTTCGCGAGCAGCTGCGCAAGCTCGAGATCGAAACCGAGGCGCAGATCATCGCGCGCTATCAGCGCGAGCATCACGAGCCCGGCAACGTCGTGTTCGATCCGCTCGAGCTCGACCGTTTCTCGCAGTTGCAGCAGCTTTCGCGCGCGCTCGGCGAATCGGTGTCCGACCTCGTCTCGATCCAGGGATTGCTCGACGATCTGACGCGCCAGTCCGAAACGCTGCTGCTGCAGCAGTCGCGCGTCAGCTCCGACCTGCAGGAAGGCCTCATGCGCACGCGCATGGTGCCGTTCGATTCGCTGGTGCCGAACCTGCGCCGCACGCTGCGCCAGGCCGCGCAGGAACTGGGCAAGCGCGCACAGCTTCGCGTCGACGGCGCGCAAGGCGAAATGGACCGCAACCTGCTCGAGCGCATGAAGGCGCCGTTCGAGCACATGCTGCGCAACGCGCTCGCGCACGGCATCGAGGCGCCGGAAGATCGACTCGCCTCCGGCAAGCCGGCCGAAGGCACCGTCAACATCGCGGTCAGCCGCGAGGCGACCGAAGTCGTGCTGCGCGTCTCCGACGACGGCGCCGGCATGGATCGCGAGGCGATCCGCCGGAAGGCGATCGAGCGCGGTCTCTTGAAACCCGACGTCGAGCTGTCCGATCGCGATCTCTACGGCTTCGTGCTCGAAACCGGATTCTCGACGGCCGAGCACGTCACGCAGCTCGCGGGACGCGGCGTCGGCATGGACGTCGTGCATAACGAGATCAAGCAGCTCGGCGGCTCGCTGATCATCGATTCGGAGAAGGGCAGGGGCGCGGCGTTCACGATCCGTCTGCCGTTCACGCTCGCGGTGACGCAGGCGATCCTGGTCAAGCTCGGCGATCACACGTACGCGATTCCGATGTCGTCGGTGCAGGGCGTCGTGCGCATCGCGCGCGACGATCTCGATCGCCGCCTCGCGACCGGCAATCCGAAATACAGCTACGCCGGAGAGGAATTCAACATCTACGAGCTTTCGCAGCTGCTCGGCGTGCCGGCCGGGCGCGTGCTCGACGAGACGCAGCTGCCGCTCCTGATGACGCGCACCGGCGATCAGCGCGCGGCGGTGCGCATCGACGCGGTCGTCGGCTCGCGCGAAATCGTCGTCAAGTCGGTCGGCCCGCAGATCAGCTCGGTGCCCGGCATCTTCGGCGCGACGATCATGGGCGACGGCTCGGTCGTCATGATTCTCGATCTCGCGCCGCTCGTGCGCCGCTCGGCCGCGCTGCGCGCGCGCGTCGAGGCCGGCATCGCGGTCGAGGCGCCGGCGTTCGCGCCGCCGCCGCCGTCCGTGCCGCAGGAGCAGCGTCGTCATCCGCTGATCATGGTCGTCGACGATTCGATCACGATGCGCAAGGTCACGACGCGCGTGCTCGAGCGCGCCGAGCTCGACGTCATCACCGCGAAGGACGGTCTCGACGCGGTCGAGAAGCTGCAGGAGAAAGTGCCGGACCTCATGCTGCTCGACATCGAGATGCCGCGCATGGACGGCTACGAGCTTGCGACGTACATGCGCAACGATTCGCGCCTCAAGGACGTGCCGATCATCATGGTTACCTCGCGCACCGGCGAGAAGCATCGCCAGCGCGCGCTCGAGATCGGCGTCGAGCGCTATCTCGGCAAGCCGTATCAGGAAGCCGACCTCCTGCGCCACGTGCAGGAAATCCTGGGAATCGAACGTGTCTAGGTCGAACGTCGCCGTCGCTCTCCTCTGCGAAGCCGAGGATCTCGGCCGGCATCTGCGCGATGCGCTGACTTCGCTCGGCACGCCGATCGTGTACGAATCCGCGCCGGCGAGCCTCGACCTCGTCGCGCTCGAGAACTCCGGCGCGCGCGTCGTCGTCGTCAATCTCGATCCGCAAGTCGAGGCGCATCTCGACGACGTCTACGGCCTTCTCGAGGACGAGCGCTACAGCGTCGTCTTCAACGACGCGCAGGCGTCGAGCGGGCTCTCGGGCTGGGATCACGCGCGCTGGGCGCGCCATCTCGCGGCGAAGGTGCTCGGCGATTACGACATCGATCCGCCGCGTCCCGAAGGCGCGGAAGCGGTTCCCGAGCCGGTCGCGCCGGTGTCGTTTGCCGCGCACGACGACGTGGATTCCGAAGAATCCGGGCACGAAACGCTCGAGCTTGCCGCCGGGCGCGAAGCACCGACGACGATCGCTGAGACCGACGAGGAACCTTCGCGCGCCAGCGGCGAAGATCCGATCGGCCTTCTCGAATCGCGCTACACCGAAATGAATCAGCCGGCAGCGGCTTCGTATCCTTCGCCGACGCCGCCGTCGGACGAAGGCTTCGATTTCTCGACGCTCGAAGCGCTGACCGCGGTACCGGCGCCGCCGGAGACATCGGATCTCGACGCCGATCTCGGGCTGGACGATGTTGCGATGCCTGCGGCTTCGTCGCAGCAGGAAGCGGAATCGCCGGCTTCGTTCGAGATCGCCGAGATGTCCGATCTCGACGAATCCGTCGTCGACGAATCTGTCGCGGCGTCTCCGATCGACGCGGCGGAGCGTGACGACGACGATCCGTTCGACCTCGGCGCGCTCGACGCGCTGCTCGCGGCGGTGCCGGCGAATCCGCCGAGCGACGAAGCGCGCGAAGACGCCGACGATCTTCCCGCCGATTCGCTCGCAGCCGAACCGCTTGCACTCGATGACGTCACGCTCGATGGCGTCGACCTCGACGGCGTCGCGAACGACGACGTCGAGAATGAAGGCCGCACGCCGCCGCCGGAATTGTCGCTGCTCGACGACATCGCGTTCGAGGCGCCGCCTCCGCCGGCCGGCGAGAAACCGTCGTCGATCCCGACGCTCGCCGCCGCCGCGGACTGGTCGCTCGAAGACATGATCGAAGGCGAAGAGCCGGCTCCGCCGTCGCCGCGGCCGGCACCGCCGTCCGGTCCCGCCGATTTCGGCATCGAGAAGCTCAGCGCCGCCGAATACCTCGCGCCGCCGACCGAGGATGCCGCTCCGCCGGTGCCCGATCTCGATTTCTCGCTCGAGCTGATGCCGATCGAGGAAGCCGTCGCGCCTCAGGCCGTCGAACGGCAGGCGAGCGAGACCTGGCTCGACCCGGATCAGGTCAAGGCGCCGGCGAAGATCCGCCGCGTCATCGTGCTCGGCGCTTCGATCGGCGGTCCGGAAGCCGTGCGCGAGTTCCTCGGCGAGCTGCCGCGCGATTATCCGGCGCTGTTCCTGCTCGCCCAGCACATGGGCGCGGAATTCGTCGACCTGATGGCGCAACAGCTCGCGAAGACGACGCCGCTGACCGTGCGCACGCCGACGCATGGCGAGCGCGTCGGCCACGGCGAAGTCGTGATCGTGCCGACGGCGCATCGGATGCAGATCGATCCCGAAGGCATCGTCGTGCTCGAGAAAGCCGACGAAGACGGCGCGTACAGCCCGTCGATCGACCGCGTGCTGCGCGACGTCGCCGACCGTTACGGATCGAGCGCCGGCGCGATCATCTTCTCGGGCATGACGACCGACGCGATCGAGGGCAGCAAGTACCTCGCCGGCAAGGGCGGCGCGATCTACGCGCAGCATCCGGACAGCTGCGTCGTGAGCTCGATGATCGAAGGCGTCATGGACGCCGGCATCGTGAAGTTCCTCGGCGCGCCGCGCGAGCTCGCCGAGCGCGTCATCGCCGATGCAGGCAAATCCGCGCGCTGAGCGCGACGAATTGGGGAGCGAGATGGCCGACCTTCCACGCGAAATCCGCGGCGTCATGATCCCGGTGACGGGCGGCCGCGTCCTCCTGCCGAACGCTACCGTCGCCGAGGTCATCACGTATGCCGAGCCCGAGCGCATCGCGAATGCGCCGGCATGGCTGCTCGGAAGATTGTCGTGGCGCGGCTGGCGCCTGCCGCTGTTCTCGTTTCCGATGCTGACCGGCGAAGTCGCGCAGGAAAGCTACACGAACGCGCGCGTCGCCGTACTGAAGGCGCTCGGCGGCAACGCGAAGATGCCTTTCCTCGCGCTGCTCGCGCAGGGCTTTCCGCGTCTGACGACGATCACGCCCGATTCGCTGATCCCGACGGGCGACGAGAACGCGCATCCTTCGGGGATCCGAGCCGAGGTGCTCGTGCGCGATGATCGCGCGGTGATTCCGGATCTCGGGTTGATCGAGGGGATGGTCGCGGAGGCGGTCGCTGCCTGAGGTGTGTGCGGAGTTCTTTTTCCCTCTTCCGCTTTGCGGGAGAGGGCAGGGTGAGGGCGCTCTTGATCTTTCTTTGCTTTGCTCTGTTGTTGTTTTGCTCTTGAGACGTTCGTACGAAAACCGGCTCACGTCCTTGTGTAGCTTCGTCCGCCGTCCAGGCGGACGAGTTACTTTCTCTGTCTCGCCAGAGAAAGTAACCAAAGAGAGGCGACCCACACGACCGCGGTCGCCGGCTGAGCCGGCGACTGCGCGAGGGCGCTCCGGAGGTTCGCTGACAGCACATCCCTGTGCTGAC
>DASZWL010000206.1:0-2827 GCA_035546695.1 Rhodanobacteraceae bacterium
GCGGGAACGACGAGCTACATGACGTCAGAACCATCTACGGCTCTCGCCCGGCCCCTCGACGTTCGCGACGCAGCGTCCGCAGATTTCCGGATGCGCGGGATCGACGCCGACGTCGGCCCGATGATGCCAGCAGCGGATGCACTTCGGATTCGCGCTCCTTCGCACCGCGACGCTCGCGAATCGGTTCTCGTCGTGCAGCGTGTCGACCGGCGCCGCTTCGGCGGGCGCGCTCGCGTCGTCGTCGAGCGTCAAACCTGATGTGATGAAGAAGAAGCGCAGCTCGTCCGCGTACGGCTCGAGCTCGGCACGCGTCTTCGCGTCGAGATAGAGCGTCACTTCGGCGTCGAGCGACGCGCCGATCTCGCGGTTCGCGCGCATGACTTCCATCTGCTTCGCGGCCACCTCGCGGATCGCGAGCAAGTCGGACCAGAACCGCCGCTCCGTCGGCGCGCCCTGCATCGCCGCGAGATCGCGGTACCAGGTCTCGAACAGGACCGACTCGCCGCGCGAGCCCGGCATGTGCTGCCAGATTTCCTCGGCCGTGAACGAGAGAACGGGCGCGAGCCAGCGCACCATCGCCTCGAGGATGCGATACATCGCGCTCTGCGCGCTGCGCCTTCCGCGGCTCGCGGTCGGCATCGTGTAGAGACGATCCTTCGTGATGTCGAGATACAGCGCGCCCATCTCGTTCGTGCAGAAATTCTGCACGCGCTGCACGACCTCCGGAAAATCGTGACGCGCGTAAGCCGCGATCACGGCCTGCTGCACGTCGTGCGCCTGTTGCATGGCCCATTGATCGAGCATCAGGCACTGATCGGCCGGCAGCAGATCCTTCGAGGGATCGAAGCCGTCGAGATTGCCGAGCAGGAAGCGCGAGGTGTTGCGGATGCGGCGGTACGCGTCCGATACGCGCTTCAGGATCTCGTCGGAAACTGCGATCTCGTTGCGATAATCGGTCGACGTGACCCAGAGGCGCAGCACGTCGGCGCCGAGCGTGTCGACGACCTTCTGCGGCGCGATCACGTTGCCGAGCGACTTCGACATCTTGCGGCCCTGCGCATCGACCGTGAAGCCGTGCGTCAGCACTTCGTCGTACGGCGCGCGGCCTTTGATCGCGGTCGATGTGAGCAGCGAGGACTGGAACCAGCCGCGATGCTGATCCGAGCCTTCGAGATACATGACCTCGTCGCCCGGCGCGCGCGCGAGATTCGGGCGCTGATCGAGCACGCAGTAGTGCGTCACGCCCGAATCGAACCAGACGTCGAGGATGTCCGTGACCTTCTCGTATCGCGACGCCTCGGCGCCGAGCAGTTCCGCGGGATCGAGCGCGTACCACGCATCGGCACCGTCCTTCTCGATGCGCTGCGCGACCTGTTCCATCAGCTCGACGCTGCGCGGATGCGGCTCGTGCGTCGTCCTGTCGATGAAGAGCGCGATCGGCACGCCCCAGGTGCGCTGGCGCGAGATGCACCAGTCGGGCCGGCCGGCGACCATGCCGGCGATGCGCTCCTCGCCCCAGGCGGGAAACCAGTCGACGTCCTCGTGCACGGATTTCAGCGCCTTCGCGCGGAGGTTTTCCTTCTCCATGCTGATGAACCACTGCGGCGTCGTGCGGAAAGCGACCGGCGTCTTGTGGCGCCAGCAGTGCGGATAGCTGTGCACGATCTTCGCGTCCGCGAGCAGCACGCCGCGCTCGCGCAGGAGCGCGACGATCGCGTCGTTCGCCTTCCAGACGAACTGGCCGGCGAAGATCGGCGTCGACGGCAGATAGACGCCGTTGCCGCCGACGGGATTCAGCTCAGCGGCCGAATACTTGTCTACCAGTCCATATTTCTGACCGACCGCGAAGTCTTCCATGCCGTGGCCCGGCGCCGTGTGCACCGCGCCGGTGCCTTCTTCGGCGGACACGTGATCGCCGAGAATGATCGGGATCTCGCGGTCATAGAACGGGTGCCGAAGTCCGCGCTCTGAAGCCCTCCCCTTCAAGGGGAGGGTTTGGGTGGGGATGGTTTTCGTCGCGGCCTCGCCACCAACACCATCCCCTCCCCGGCCCTCCCCTTGAAGGGGAGGGAGAGAAGCCAAAGCGACGCCTGGCGCGCGGCCGAGCACTTTCATCTCTTCGACGCCGTAACGCGTCAGCGCCTTCTCGGCGAGCGCTTCCGCGAGCACGAGCAGCACGCGCTTGCCGTCGCGCGGCGGCCCTTCGACCAGCACGTACTCGAGTTCCGGCCCGAGCGTCACCGCCACGCTCGCCGGCAACGTCCACGGCGTCGTCGTCCAGATCGGCACCGCAACGATGTCGTTTTCGCCGATCGTCACACCGAATTTCGCCGCGAGCGCTTTCGGATCGATCGCGTCGTACGCGACGTCGATCGCGGGCGACTGTTTGTCCTGATACTCGATCTCGGCCTCGGCGAGCGCCGAGCCGCAATCGAAGCACCAGTACACGGGCTTGAAGCCGCGCACGACGTGCCCGTTCGCATGGATCTTCGCGAGCGCGCGGATCATGTCCGCCTCGTATCTGAAATCCATCGTGCGGTACGGATGTTCCCAGTCGCCGAGTACGCCGAGCCGCTTGAAGTCGGCGCGCTGCAGATCGATCTGCTTCGTCGCGTACTCGCGACACTTCGCGCGGAACGTCGCCGCATCGACTTTCTGTCCGACCTTGCCGACTTCCTTCTCGACCGCGATCTCGATCGGCAGGCCATGACAATCCCAGCCCGGCACGTACGGCGAGCGATAGCCGGCGAGCAACGCGGCCTTCACGACGACGTCCTTCAGGATCTTGTTGACCGCGTGTCCGATATGAATCACGCCGTTCGCATAC
>DASZWL010000207.1:0-3366 GCA_035546695.1 Rhodanobacteraceae bacterium
GCGCGATGCGTTCGCTGCGCGAGACGTTTCGCCGCCAGTCGTCGCTGATAACGAGGAATTTGCGTTCGATTTCGATGGGCATGCGAGATCGCCGCTGGATCTGATCGATTGAGGCCGGAGGATACGCCAGGCTTTCACTTCCCCCGCTTGCGGGAGAAGTCGGTGCGGCAGCGCCGGATGAGGGAAGCTTTGGAAACGGTGAACCAACTTGCCCTCACCCTACCCTCTCGCGCAAGCGGGAGAGGGGAAAAGCGACCCTGCTCTCTTCCGCGAATGAGAGAAAGAAAACATCATCTCTCGAACAGTGCGATGGATTCGACGTGCGCGGTCTGCGGAAACATGTCCATGACGCCCGCGGAGGCAAGCTCGAATCCGTGGCGTTCGACGAGCGTGCCCGCATCGCGTGCGAGCGAACCCGGATGGCACGATACGTAAACGATGCGGCGCGTGCTTTTGCGCGGCAGATAGTCGAGCACGGCGGCGGCGCCCGAGCGCGGCGGGTCGAGCAGGATCTTGCCGTAGTCGCGCGTCGCCCAAGGTACATTGCGCTGATCCGCGGCGAGATCGGCCGATGCGAACTCGACGTTCGCGAGCCCGTTCGCGACTCCATTCTGCCGCGCTCGCGCGACGAGCCCGGCCTCGCCTTCGACGCCGACGACGCTGCCCGCGCGCCGTGCGATCGGCAGCGTGAAATTGCCGAGACCGCAGAAGAGATCGAGCACGCGATCCTCGGGCTTAGGATCGAGCAGGTCGAGCGCACGGGCGACCATGCGCTCGTTCATGCCGGCATTGACCTGCACGAAATCGAGCGGCTCGAACGCGATCTCGACGTCGGAGCCTTCGATGCGGAATGCGAGCCGAACTTGTTCCGGCCACAACGCGCGCACGCTGTCGGGACCGCCGGGCTGCAGAAGGATCGCGAGCCCGTTCGCCTTGCCGAACTCGATCAGTCGCGCCGTATCCTCGGGCGACAACGGTTGCAGATGACGGAACACGAGCGCTACGGCCGTGTCGCCGGCGGCGATCTCGATCTGCGCGATCGTATCCTTAGCATCCAGCGCGTCGATCAGCTCGCCGATCGCGGCAATGCGAAGGCCGACCTCCGGCAGCAGCGTGTGGCAGACCGAAAGATCGGCGACGAATCGCGGATTCTCCTCGCGGAATCCGACCAGCGCGCGCCCTTTCTTCGCGACCCATTTGACCGAGAGCCGGCCCTTGCGGCGATAGCCCCATTCGGCGTCGGTCAGCGGATCGAGCCAGCGTTTCGGCTCGATCCTGCCGATGCGCTCGAAGTTCTCGGCCAGCACGCGCTGCTTGGCGGCGATCTGCGCCGATGCCGGCAGATGCTGCAGCGCGCAGCCGCCGCAGACGCCGAAGTGCGGGCAGCGCGGCTCGATGCGCTCCGGCGAGCGCGTCAGCAACATTTCGATGCGGGCTTCGTCGAAGTTGCGATGGCGCGAGCTCACTTTCACGATGGCGCGCTCGCCCGGCAGCGCGCCGATGACGAAAACGGTCTTGCCGTCGATGCGCGACACGCCGCGGCCGTCGTGGGAAAGATCGGTGATCTCGACTTCGTGCGTCTCTGGCTTATGCATGCGGAATCCGGAAAAAACAAACGGCCCGCCAACGCGCGGGCCGCTCGTCGTCATCTCGATGGTCGCTTATTTCTTCGTCCAGGCGCCGCTCGCATCCTGGTAATACCAGCCGGGGCGCGCCTTCTGGATCCATTCCTTCGCGAACGTCGCGCGGATCTGCGCTTCCCATTCGGGATGGCCGTTCGCGACCGCGATCTCGCGGTAGACGGCCTGCCGGTCGCGGTTCTCGTCGGCGACGGCTTGATTCAGCCCGGCGCGCTCGGCGAGCGGCACGGACGACGCATCGCGCACCGCGACGAGCCCGTCGCGTGTGAAACCGGCTGCGCCGCTCGCGAAATAGCGCGAGAGCGAGCCCGAGAAGCGCTGGCTCATGCGCGACTGGATCGCCTGGATTTGCGGCGTCTGGATGTCGATATTCGCCTGCTGCGCGCTCGCGCTCGGCACGAGGAAATCGAGCAGCATCGCGCCCGGCGAGTTGCCCGGCGGCTTCGTCTCGGGTGCCGGCGCGGAAGGCGCCGCGTCGCTGTCGATGATCTTGCCGACGAACTGCTCGGCTGCCTTCTCGGCGGCGGCTTCGGGAAAATAGACGTTGATCGTGACGCACGCGGCCGGCAGCGCCAGCGTCGCGGTCATGAGTGCGCGCATCGTGAGCGAGCGCATGGATTCGCCTCCTCGTCGGCTATTCGATGACGGGCCCGTTGCCGCGCGTCGCCTCGATCAGCCGCTCGACCAGCGTCGGCCAGGCGACGCGGCGGCGGTGTCCGACGATCTCGATGCGCGGCAGACCTGAGCCCTCGACGATAGTGTAACTGTCGTCGGCTGAATCCGTGGCGCCGGGCGGATCGATGCCGCCCATCGCGCAGACTTCGGCGACGAGCTTGCAACGGATTCCGAGCCGCCGATAGCCGAACGTGTCGAAGAGCTTCAGCGCCATCGTCTGGAGGTTCGCGGAGAGCCCACCGCCTCCGCCGAGCGCGGTCAGGTCGTTGACGGCCTTGTAGCTCATGCGTCCGCCGTTGTCGGAACGCAACGAGGCATCGAACGCGACGGGACTCCAGTCGACGAGCCGAAGCCCCTTGATGTTGCCGTCGAGCTTTCCGCTCATGCCGCCGAAGTCGAACGCCTGCGTCAGCTGATCGAGATCGAAGTTCTCGAAATGGATATTCGCGTCGAGCGAAGGCGCGATGCCGAACGGACGCTCCAGCGTCAGGCCGCTGACGCCAAGATAGCCGTCGAACACGTAGAGATCGAGGCCGCCGTGCAACTCGATGCGATCGCCGGCGAGCTCGATTTCCGGAATGCCGCCCGAAAGATTTCCGCCGAAGCTCGGCCAGCCGAGCGCCTTGCAGAGCCGCTGCATGTCGATGCCGGCGAGCGCGAACGATGCCGCGTAACGCTCGCCGCGCGACGAGCGCGGCTCGAGCCGCATGCGCTCGATGCGCCATTCGCCGCCGAGCACGCCGATCGCGAGCGGTTGGGCGAGCGTGATCGCGGCATCCTCGGAATGAAGCTCCACGCGCGCCGCGTCGAGCGGAATCCTGAAGAGCTCGATCGATTTCCACGCGAGCGACGTCGGCGGCGCCGGCTCGTCGTGGCGCCAGTCGATGCCGCCGTCGAGACCGATGAAGCAGAAGCGCCCGGCACCGTCGTCGATGTCGACGTTTTTCGCGTCGAACGTCAGGCGTTTCAGGCCGTCGGTGCCGTATGCAAGCGTGCCGTCGAGCGTGCCGCTCGCCGAAAGATTCGCGTAGCCGTTCGCACCGAGCCAGCT
>DASZWL010000208.1:0-10747 GCA_035546695.1 Rhodanobacteraceae bacterium
CGCGCGCGTCGATCCGTAGGAATTCGCCGATGCGTTCGTCCTGCCATCGCGAGCCCGCGCGTCGAACGATGCGCGGCTACGCGGTAGCATCGCCGAACGGAACGCCGGCCCGAACGACATGCGCAAGATCGTCCACATCGACATGGATGCGTTCTACGCGTCGGTCGAGCAGCGCGACGATCGCTCGCTGCGCGGCCGGCCCGTCGTCGTCGCGTGGCGCGGACAGCGCTCGGTCGTCTGCGCGGCGTCGTACGAAGCGCGGCGCTTCGGTGTGCGCTCGGCGATGCCGGCCGCGCGCGCCGAGCGCCTCTGTCCCGACGCCGTGTTCGTGCCGCCGGATTTCACGCGTTATCGCACCGTCTCGCGGCAGGTGCGCGAGATCCTGTTGCGCCACACCGATCTCGTCGAGCCGCTTTCGCTCGACGAGGCGTATCTCGACGTCACCGAGACGAAGACCGGCCTTTCGAGCGGAACCGCGGTCGCGAAAGCGATCCGCGCATCGATCCGCGAAGAGCTTTCGTTGACCGCGTCGGCCGGCGTCGCGCCGGCGAAGTTCCTCGCGAAGATCGCCTCGGACTGGCGCAAGCCCGACGGGCTCTTCGTGATCCGTCCCGAGGAAGTCGAGGCGTTCCTGCAGCCGCTGCCGGTCGCGCGGATCCACGGCGTCGGCAAGGTCATGGATGGACGGCTCGCCGCGATCGGCGTGCGCACGGTCGGCGAGCTCGCCGCGTTCGACGTCGCCGAGCTCGAGCGCCTCTTCGGCCGCTACGGCCGGCGGCTTTCCGAGCTCGCGCACGGCATCGATCGCGGCGAAGTGCGGCCGGACCGGCCGACGCAATCGATCTCGGCCGAGGACACATTCGCGCACGACGTTCCGCTCGACGCGATCGAAACGCACATCCGCGAGCTTGCCGCGAAAGTCTGGGCCGCGACCGGGAAGACCGATCGCGTCGGCCGCACGGTCGTCCTGAAGCTGAAGACGCGCGAGTTCCGCCTGCTGACGCGCAGCCACACGCCGCCGGTTCCGCCGAGATCCGAGCGCGAGCTCGCCGACATCGCGGTCTCGCTACGCACGCACGTCGATCTTCCGGCGACGACGCTCTACCGCCTCGTCGGCGTCGGTCTCGGCAATTTCCGCGAGGCCGACGCGGCGCCGCAACCCGAGCTGTTCGACTGAGCGCGCGTCGAAACGATCAGGCGCCGGCGAGCGCGCGGCGATCGTATTCGGGCACGAGCGGACGATGCGACACGACGGGCGCGAGATACTGCGATTTCAGCTTCACGTACTGGCGCGCCGCGTAATAGATCTGCTGGATCTCGTCCGAGCTCAGGAGGCGCACGCAGCGCGCCGGATTGCCGAGCCAGAGCTCGCCCTCGCCGACGATGCGTCCCTGCGTCACGACCGCGCCGGCGCCGACCAGCGCGTGACGCTTGATCAGCGTGCCGTCCATGATCGTCGCGTGCATGCCGATCAGGCAGGCGTCCTGCACGGTGCAGCCGTGCACGATCGCGCCGTGGCCGATCGTCACGTCGGAGCCGATCGTCAGCGCGAAGCCGCCGAGCGTGTATTGCGAATCGTGCGTCACGTGCAGAAGCGCACCGTCCTGCACGTTCGTGCGCTCGCCGATGCGGATTGGATGCATGTCGGCGCGCACGACGGCGGCGGGCCAGATCGAGGCGTCCGCGCCGAGATGCACGTGGCCGATCACGTGAGCCGCCGGATCGACGTAGGCCGTCGGCGCCAATTCGGGCATGAAGCCGTGGAACGAACGGATGCTGTTCATGGCATGGCGTCCAGGCGGCGGCCCGATGCCGAAGCTACGCATCGGGCGCCGCTCTGGAAACCTGTACTTTTTTACAGGGCGTCGCGCGCTCGCGCGTGACGTCGCCTTCACGCCGCGCGCGGCACAAGACGCGTTCCGTCGCGCTTCAGTGCTGCGTGCAGCATCGCGTCGGCGGCGCCGCAATCGCCTTGCCCCGCGCAACCGTGGCCGGACGCGTTGCGCCGACTGTCAGCACGACGCCGCCGATCGCGAGCGAGCCGCCGATCGCGGTCAGGAGCGTCGGCGTCTGGCCTAGCCAGAGCCATGCGATCGCCGAGGCGATGAGCGGCTGCACGTAGAGGAAGCTCGACACCTTCGCCGCCGGCGCGCGCGACAGCGCGAAGTTCCAGCTGAAGTAGCCGACGATCGTCGGCGCGATGCCGAGATACGCGGCCGACCAGAGCTGCGATGCAGGCGCCGCCGCGATCTTCGTCGGCAAGTCGAGGCCGAACGGCACGAGGCCGAGCGTACCGGCGAAGATGCTCGCGACCGTGAAGCCGACCGGAGTCGTCCGCGCGAGCAGCGGCTTCTGGAAAACGAAGTACGCGCTCGTTGCGAACACCGCGACCAGCGCGAGCAGCGTCATCGGCTCGAAGCGGAGCGCGCCGCCCGAGCCGACCGCGATCAGCACGACGCCGCCGAACGCGATCGCAAGACCCGCGAGCGTGCCGCGCGAGATGCGCTCGCCGAGACGCAGCGCCGCGAGCGCCGCCGTGACGCCGGGCGCGAGCGCGATGACGACCGCGGCGGCGCCGACCGAGATGCGCGTCATCGCGTAACCGAGCGAGAGTTGGTACAGCGTGATGCCGGATAACCCGAGCGCTGCGATCGCGGGCCAATCGCGGAACGGCGGCAACTTGATCGCGCCGCTCGCGACCGGTACGGCAAGAATCGACGAGGCGATCAGGAACCGGAGCAGCGAGAGCTCGGGCGGCGTGAACGCTTCGAGACCGTAGGCGATCGCCGCGAACGCGGACGACCACGTCACGAGCGCGACGATGGTCGCGGCGAGCGTCGTCGCGTCGAGCCGATCGGAGGCGATAGTCGCAGACATGGCCGCGCGCTCAGCGGATCTGACCGGTAACGAGGCGCGCCGGCGTGCCGGCGAAACCGCAGACGCAGGCGGCGAGCCAGCGCGCGGCGCGCGATCGGCGGCCGCGTTCCTCGCGGCGAGCCTTCGGAGCGCTCCGCTCATGCCCGGCGACGTCAGCGGGACGCGCGATATGGCCCTGCAGGAACAGCATTCCGCGTGCGATGTCGTTAAATTCCTTCAACATGATCGGTGTCTCCCGTGCTTGCCGGCCTTGCGGCCTGAGGCGCAAAATTACGCGCGAATCTCATTTTCCGGTAGCGACATGTTTGATACTCAGACTTGAAATGGATTCAATATGGAACGCCCGCCGCTGAATGCCCTCCAGGTCTTCGTCACGGCCGCGCGCGCGCAGAACCTGACGCGCGCGGCCGAGCGATTGCATCTCACGGTCAGCGCGCTCAGCCATCAGGTGCGCTCGCTCGAAGAGCGCCTCGGCTATCGTGTGTTCGAGCGCGGACCGCGCGGGCTCGCGTTGACGCCGGACGGCGCGCGTCTGCTCGATCGCGTCGCGCCCTCGCTCGATGCGATCGGCCAGGCGCTGCAGCCGATCCGCGCGCGGCGCGACAACGCGTTGAGCCTTTCGGCGATGCCCTCGCTCGCGTCGAGCTGGCTGATGCCGCACCTGCCGCATTTCGTCGCGCGGCATCCCGACATCGAGCTGAATCTCGATTCGTCGATCGGCCTCGTCGATTTCGCCGACGGCCGCTTCGACGCGGCGCTGCGCTACGGCCCCGGCCAATGGGACGGCGTGACGTCGGAGCTTTTGTTCGAGGAATGGCTGACGCCGGTCGCGAGCCCCGCTCTGCTCGCGCGGCACGGCACGCCGAGGCTCGACGAGCTCGCGAAATGGCCGCTGCTCTGTCCCGAGGATCCCTGGCCGCAGTGGTTCGAGACGTTCGGAGGCAGCGCGCCGAAGCGCTTCGTCGCGAACTTCAGCGAATCCGAGACGCGCCAGCGTGCGGCGGTCGAAGGTATCGGCATCGCGCTCGGACGCATGACGATGGTGCGACCGCTGATCGAGAGCGGCATGCTGATCGCGCTCTTTCCCGAGCGTCTGCGCGCACGCTACGCGCATTACCTCGTCTATCCGCAGCGAGCGCGCGAGCACGCCCCCTTCCGCGCATTCCGCGAATGGCTCGCCGAAGAAGCCGCGGCGTTCCGCGCGACGACGGACGCGGCTGATCTCCGCGCGCCGCGTCGCGTCGCAAAACGCAAGGAACGTAGCCCGCGACGACGTGCGCGCTGAGCGCGCCGCTCAGGCCGTGCAGAGCTTCTCTCGCTTTTGCGCGTCGCCGCGCAGGCTCTGGTCGACGTAGTAATCGAGCAGCGAGCGCGCGAGCTTCTCGTCCGAAGCCGGTATCAATGGCGCTGCCTCATGCATCCATCCGTCGATGCAGGCCTGCTTCGGCTGCGCGCTCGCGCCGCACGCGAGCAAGCCGTCGAACGCGCGACGATAGATCGCGAAATCGGCCTTGCGCATCGGCGCGCCGTGACCCGGCACGAGCGTCTTGAAATCGACGGCGGCAAGCCGGCCGAGCGCGGTGCGCCAGTGCTCGGGACAAGCCGTGTCGAACAGCGGCGCCGGCAGCGTGACGAGATCGCCGGAGGCCAGCACGCGCGTCTTCGGATCGTAGAGCCACACGTCGCCCGCGGTGACCGCATGATTTTCGTAGCCGACGCGGAACGCGCGGCCGGCGATCGTGCGCGATCCGCCTTCGACGATGCGCTCGTCGGGCGCGAGCGAAGAACCGGCGTCGATCAGCGCGATCTCCGCGCGCCACGGCGCCGTCTTCGCAGCATCGTCGCCGGCTTTCGCGATCGCATCCTCGAGCTGTGTCCGATAGTTCGCGAGGAAGCCGTGCAGCGCGTCGTCGATCGCGCCGCTCGCGTAGACGCGCACGTTCGGATATTGCTTGCGCAGCAGCACGTTGCCGCCGACGTGGTCGAGATGCCAGTGGCTGTTGACGATCGCGACGACCGGCTTTTTCGCGGCCGTCGCGAAATCGATGATCTTCTGCGTGTGCTCGGGATGGCGGCCCGTATCGAACACGACGAGACCGTCTTTGCCGGTGAAGATCACACTGTTGCCGTCGGGCTGCATGCCGGCGACGAACGTTCCGGCAACGAGATCGACGTCGCGTGCGATCGTGCTCGCTGCTTGCGCAGAACCTGCGAGCACGAAACCGATCAGCAAGGAAATGCGCGCGCTCATGCCGTTGCTCCTTCGCGAAGTCGGCGGAGCTTCTTATCGCGACGATCGCGGTACAACGCATGCGCGTCGGCAATGAGCCGCGGCGACTGCCGCGCGCGCCGAGCGGTTGCGATGCGAGCGGACACGCGATGCCGGTCTCATCTCCGGAAAGGCGCTGGATCCCCGCCTTCGCGGGGACGACGGATGGAAATTCGGCGACGACTCGTCCGGCCGCTGCCCACGCTCGAATAGGGTGGGCCTTGGCCCACCATCGAAAGCGAGCAGCTCCACGGACCGGCCGCGCGTTGCACGCGGCCGGCGTGTGGAGCACATCGATCAGTTCTCGTCGAACCCGTCGGCAAAAATGCGATCGGTGATGCCGCCCGGAATCGGCGTCGCCCAGCTTCCGTGCGCGGTTGCCATCAGAAGCCGCGGCGCCACGTCGTCGGACGTGATCGCGAGCGCGCGCGGACCGACTCCCGCCGGAAGCCCCGCGTCGTAGCTCGCGAACGACACGCCGCGATCGTCCGATCGCGCCGCCGGTGCGCCGGTGGATTGCGCCGCATACAGCACGTCCGCGTCGACCGGATCGCAGGCGAGATCGGCGACCTGCTCGCCGCTCCAGCCGGTCGATGTCCAGCTGCCGCCGCCGTCTTCGGTGTGATAGATCGTGCCGTGGCCGTCCGACGACACGGCCGACATGAAGATCGTCGAGGTATCGGCCGGCGAGGTGCACAGGCGCGGAATGCGCGTGTAGCCCGGCAATCCGTTCAGCGCGAGATTCCACGTCGCGCCGCCGTCGACCGAGTTCAGTGCGCCGCCCTGCTGCGGATCGGTGTAGCCGTCGTACGAGGCGACCATGTTCTGGTCGGTGCCGTCCTCGACGATCTCGAGATCGGTGACGAAATCGAAATCCTCGCCGGCGTAGACCTTGTCCCAGCTCGCGCCGGCATTCGTCGAGCGCCAGACAGTCATCGCGAAACCGGCGACACCGAAGTCGGAACCGCCGAGCAGAATCAGGTTCGGGTCGTTGTTGCTGAAGCGCAGCGACGCGAGATCGGATTCGTAGAGATCGCCCTGATCGGGACCGAGGCTCGTCCACGAGCCGTTCGCTTCGCGGCGATACAAACCTTCCGGCGCGACGCTCGACGGACCGCTCGAGATCGCGTACAGCGTGCCGTCGGGCGAATAGCCGACCTTGCTGTAGCGCGTCGGCGGCGCCGATTCGATACTCCACGTAACGCCGCCGTCGGCCGAGCTGATCACGCCGCCGGAGTTGTTGCCCTGGAACGCGACCGCGATCTGCTGCGGATCGGTCGGGCTCGCCGCGATCGAGAAGAGCGGCAGTTCCGAGATTCCGTTCGACGCGGCCTCGAAGGTGTCGCCGCCGTCGGTCGACTTGAACGCCGCGAGCGATGTCGTGCCGCTGAAGAGATCGGTCGAGCTGCCGGGCACGAAGCGGATCGACTGCGTCGCGAGCGCGCCCGTGCCGCCGATGCCGATGTCCCACGTCGCGCCGCCGTCGGTCGTGCGATTGATGCCGGCGCCGTCGGTCGAGACGAAGATCTTCTGCGCGTCGTTCGGATCGACCGCGATGTCGGTGACGACGAGCAGCGGCCAGGTGCCGTCGTCGAGCTCGTTCCAGGTCACGCCGAGATCGGGCGAGCTCCAGAGCCCTACGTACTGCGAGCCGAACAGCTGGCCGCCGCCGACGAGGAGACGCGTGCCGTCATAGACGACCGCGTTGATCGGATTCGCGGGCAAGCCTGCCGAGCGGTCGTCCCAGTCGGCGCCGCCGTTGGTCGTGACCCAGACTTCGCCGCCGCCGAAATCGCCGTGGAACACCGCGATCACGGTGTCGGAATCGGCGGGATCGATCGCGATGCCGGCGCCGATCATCGCTGCGCCGTGCGGCGGGGTCATGTCGTCCCAGGTCGCGCCGCCGTCGATCGAGCGCATCAGATTCACCGGCTGTCCGCCGCCGGCGTCGGTGAGGCCGACCCAGATCGTGTCCGCGTTCGACGGATCGACCGCGACGTCGAACGTCTCGTCGTTCAGCGGATCGACGCCGGTCAGCACATGATGCGTCCAGGTCGCGCCGTCGTCGTCGCTGCTCCAGACCGCGTCCTGCGTCGCGGCCCATGCGGTGCCGTCGGGCGCGAACTCGATGTCGTGAACGCTGATTCCGGCGAAGTCCGGGACCGGCGTCCAGCTCGCGCCGTCGTCGGTCGAGCGGTACATCGTGCCGCCCCAGCTGCCGCCGGGCGCGACGCCGGCGAGCACGACGCCGGCCGCGGTCGGCGAGGCCGAGACGTCCGCGACGTCGCCGCCGGGCGGGCCGAGCGCCGTCCAGCTCGCCGTGCCGCTGGGCGATCCCGCGCGCGGCGCGTTCGCGAGGAATCCGGTCGAGCGCGCGTGCGCGCCGTGCGCATCGCTCAACACGCCGCTGGCGTCGATCTGCGATGCGTGCGGCGTCCACGCGGGAAAAGATGTCGCCGCCGAAGCGGCGTTCATGAATCCGAAAGAAGCGAGAGCCAACGACAGGCAACACTTGTTCATCAGGGAATCCTCTGTCGGTGCGGGGAGATCCGCGGCGTCGCGCGATACCGCGAGCGGCGCGCACGCTGCGAGCGCTGCAATGATGCGCGCACGTGCGCGTTCGCGCATCCCCTTCGCGTCATCGCGGCGTTTACATTCGATGATTCGTGACGCAGGCCTCATTGCACGACGCGGCATCCGCGGGTTCGCGAATCTGTCGTTCGGCGCAGTAGCCGCGACGCCGGCGCGGATCGCGCCAGCGTTCGCGCGATCATTGCGCCGGTGTCGGGCGCAAGCTGAATTCCTGTGGCGCGACGACCGCGATGCCGGACGTGTGTAGTCGCGCGAGCAGATCGCGAAGGATCTCGCTGCGGATCGCGCCGGTCTGGCGCGGGTTGTCGATGAACGCGGTGCCGACGAACACGAGCCGCGCATTCTCGATGCCGTCGATCGTCACGCTCGGCGCGGGATTGCCGACCACGCGCGCGGCGGCAAACGCGGCGCGCATCGCGTCGAGCACGGCGTCGGCGTCGGTGTCGAGCGGCATCGGCAGCCGAACGAGCACGCGTCCCTGCGCGTTCGCGAGCGTCACGTTGCGGATCGTCTTCGTGATCAGCTCGGAGTTCGGCACGATCATCGTCGAGCGGTCGCCCATCTGGATCTCGGTCGCGCGCACGTTGATGCGGCGGATGTCGCCTTCGACGTCGCCGATCGCGACCCAGTCGCCGACCTTGACCGGACGCTCGACGAGCAGGATCAGTCCGGACACGAAATTCTGCACGACGGCCTGCAGGCCGAAGCCGATGCCAACCGAGAGCGCGCTCGCGACCCAGGCGATGCGCTCGACCGAGATGCCGAGCGCCGACAGCGCGAACGCGACGACGACGATGACGCCCGCATAACCGAGCAGCGTCGTGACCGAGCTTCGCATCGCGGGATCGAGCGATGTCGTCGGCAGATAGCGATCGTGCAGCCAGCGCTTCAGCGCGCGCACGGCGAGGAGGCCGACCAGGAAGACCGCGATCGCGCCGAGCACCGCGTCCGGCGTGATCTCGAACTGTCCGATCGAGAGCCCGTTCGAGCCGATCTGGTCGCTGAGCGCCGAGAGCTCGGCGCGGCCGCTGCCGAATCCCGAGAACACGAGCGACAACGCGAACAGGAACGCGACGACGCGGAACGCGCCCGACAGCACGACCGCGAGTTGATCGAGCGCGCGCGAGCGCGCATCGGAAGGATCCGCCGTCCAGCGCGTTCGCATCGACGCGAGCGCCGACAGCGCATCGTCGACGAGATGCATCAGCAGATAGAACGCGCTGCCGACGACGAGCACGCGCACGAGCAGCGCGGCGACGAACTGTCCGAACGCGATGAAGCCGATCGACACCGCGACGAGCGCGACGAGCGCCGCGAGGGCGATCGCCGCGAGCGCGAGCTGCGCCGTCAGCGATCGCGCGGCGGATTCCTTCTCGCCTGCGAGGCGACGAGCGCGTGCGGCGCGAAACAGCGCCCAGAGCACGATGCCGGCGTAGAGCGCGGCGGTCGCGGCGCTGGTCGCGATCGTCGCCGACAGGCTCGCGCCGGCGATCGAGTTGGCCCTGCGCAGCACGATGCCGAGCGCGACGGCGCCGCCGAGCAGCAGCGGAAAGCCACGCAGCGACGACGCCACGGCATCGGCGATCGGCGGCAATCGCCATGACGGACGCGTCGGCGAAAGCAGCGCGCGGCCGAGCCCGGCGACGAAGCTGCCGAAGATCAGCGCGTTGACGATCGACCGCGCGAGGAGGCTCTCGGCATCCGAGAACGCGCCGTGCCAGCCGAGCCCGGTCACCATAGCGCGCGCGCCGAGCCCGACCGAGAGCGTCGTGACGACGACGATCGCGAACGCGAGCGCCGACCGGCGCAGCCGTCCGTGCGGCACGCGATCGGCCGTGATCCGCATCAGCGCGCGCACGATCCACCAGCGCCCCGCAATCATCAGCAGAAGGCCGATCGCGATGCCGGCGATGGCTTCCAATCGATTGTCGGGCGCGAACGCATCGCTGAGCGCCGCTGCGACGCCGCTGCGCAAAGCCGCGAGCCGCGCGCCATCCTCGCGCAAGGCGGCGGCGACGCCGATCCAGAACGCCGGCGTCAGCGGCGACAGCGTGCGTTGCGAAAGACGCGCCTGGAAGCTCGCACGCCGCGCGTCGTCGATCGCCGCGACGACCTGCTGGCCATCGACCGCGAGCATCTTCGCGCGCTTGATCTCGGCGTCGAGATCCGTGCGCTCGCGAGCGAGCGAAGCGCGTTGTGCGGCGATGTCGGGCGCCTCGGCCGGCGCGCCTTTCGCCGGCGCGGAACCGAGCTCGGCGAGCCGCGCATCGAGTGCCGCGAGCCTGGGCGTGCGATCGGCGACGATCGAATCGACCGCGGCGGCGAGACCGGCGACCGTGTCGCGCAGATCGGCAAGCTCGGCGGGATCGACATTGCCCTCGATCTGCTTGCGGACCTCGGCGATCTTCGCGCGCGCGGCGTCGAAATCGAATTTCGCCGGCTCGTCGGCGAGCGCGTGTCGCGCGACGAGCGCAGCGAGCAGGAAGATGAAGATGCCGAATCGCAGCATGCACGCATCATCGAAGCGCGGCGCGATGCCGTCAATTCGCCGGCCGCCGCGCGTTGCGCCGCGCTTCATGCGCGACGACGGACGCTCAGACCGCCGCGCCGAACAGGCGGCCGACGAGCGCCGTCGCGACCATCGCGAACGCACCCCAGAACAGCGTGCGCAACGCGCCCTTTGCCATCGACGCGCCGCCGGTGCGCGCCGCGATCGCGCCGAGCACGGCGAGAAACACGAGCGCCGCGGGAACGACCGCTCGATCGGTGGCCTGCGCCGGCACCAGCATCGCGGCGGCGAGCGGCAGCGCAGCGCCGGTCGCGAAGCTCGCCGCCGACGCGATCGCCGCCTGAACCGGACGCGCCGCCGTGATCTCGGAGATGCCGAGCTCGTCGCGCGCGTGCGCCGCGAGCGCGTCCTTCGCCGTGAGCTGATCGGCGACGCGCAGCGCGAGCTCGGGATCGAGCCCGCGTCCGCGCCAGATCGCGGCGAGCTCGGCGCGCTCGCCG
>DASZWL010000209.1:0-3440 GCA_035546695.1 Rhodanobacteraceae bacterium
ATCAGCTCACCGGCTTCGCGTGCGAAACGATCGACCACGGTGCCGGCGCGGTCAGCCTCTACGCCGTTCGCGGCAAACCGAAGCGGCTCTTCAACGTGCATGTCGATACCGTTCCGGATTCGCCGCACTGGAGCGCGAGTCCGTTCGAACTGCGCGTCGACGGGGAGCGCGCAGTCGGACTCGGTGCCTGCGACATCAAGGGCGCGGCCGCGGCATTGTTGACCGCGGCGAACGCGAGCGACGGCGACGCGGCATTCCTCTTCACGTCCGACGAAGAAGCGAACGATCCGCGCTGCGTCGCGGGATTCCTCGCCGCGCATGCGAGCGGCTACGAATCCGTCATCGTCGCCGAGCCGACGCGCTGCGAAGCCGTGCTCGCGCATCGCGGCATCAGTTCGGCGCTCGTGCGCTTTGCGGGCCGCGCGGGACACGCTTCCAGCGCGAGCGCAACGACGGACAGCGCCTTGCATCAGGCCGTACGCTGGGGCGCGCGTGCTCTCAATCATGCCGATGCGCAATCGCACGCTCGCTTCGGCGGATTGACAGGCTTGCGCTTCAACCTCGGCCGCATCGAAGGCGGCATCAAGGCGAACGTGATCGCGCCGTCGGCCGAGGTTCGCTTCGGTTTCCGACCGCTGCCGTCGATGAGCACCGACGCGTTGCTCGCGACGCTGCGCGGCTTTGCCGATCCCGCGCCCGCCGAATTCACCGAAACGTTTCGCGGTCCATCGCTGCCTGCGGGCGACATCGCCGACGCCGAGAACAAGCGTCTCGCGGCACGCGACATCGCCGATGCGCTCGGTATTCCGATCGGGAACGCGGTCGACTTCTGGACCGAAGCCTCGCTGTTCTCGCAAGCCGGCTACACGACATTCGTATTCGGCCCGGGCGACATCGCTCAGGCACACACGGCCGACGAATTCGTCGCGCTCTCGCAACTCCATGACTACACCGAAACCGTCACGCGCCTCATCGCGGACCGACTCGCATGAATGCCGAAGCCCATCATCTCCAGATCCGCCAGACGATCGTGCGCCTGCTCTCGAACATGGCGAGCCCGCGCGAGATCGATCAATACCTGAAGCGCTTCGCGCAACTCGACGCGAAACGTTTCGCCGTCGTCAAGGTCGGCGGCGCGGTCCTGCGCGACGATCTCGACGCGCTGACGTCCTCGCTCGCATTCCTGCAACAGGTGGGTTTGACGCCGATCGTCGTGCACGGCGCGGGTCCACAACTCGATGAGGAACTTGCCGCGGCCGGCATCGCGAAGCGGACCGTGCAGGGGCTTCGCGTCACTTCACCGGACGCACTCGCGATCGTGCGCCGTGTCCTGCAGACGCAGAACCTCGCGCTCGTCGAAGCGCTGCAAGGCGTCGACGCGCGCGCGACGTCGGTCGTCTCGGGCGTGTTCGAAGCCGAGCTCATCGACCGCGAGACGTTGGGCCTCGTCGGTCGCGTCTCCCGCGTCGCACTCGCGCCGATCGAGGCGAGTCTTCGCGCGGGCTCGACTCCGGTCATCGCCTCGCTCGGCGAGACCGCGGACGGGCAGATCGTCAACGTCAATGCCGATTTCGCCGCGAACGAGCTCGTGCGCGTGCTGAAGCCGTACAAGATCATCTTCCTGACCGGCACCGGCGGATTGCTCGACGGCAACGGTGGCATCATCGACTCGATCAACCTCTCGACGGAATACGAATCGCTGATGGCGGCGCCGTGGCTCCATTCCGGCATGCGTCTCAAGATCGAGCAGATCAAGGACCTGCTCGACAAGCTGCCGCTCGCCTCGTCGGTGTCCATCACGAAACCGGCCGAGCTCGCGAAGGAGCTTTTCACGCACAAAGGATCGGGTACGCTCGTCCGGCGCGGCGAGCGCGTCGACGTGCATGAGAGCTGGAGCGGTCTCGATCTCGATCGCCTGCGCGCATTGATCGAAGCAGGATTCCGGCGCCGGCTCGCGGCCGATTATTTCGAGCAGACGCCGCTCTACAAGGCCTATGTGACCGAGAACTACCGCGCGGCGCTGATCCTGACGCACGAAAGCGGCATCCCGTATCTCGACAAGTTCGCCGTCGCCGACGATGCGCAGGGCGAAGGACTCGGCCGCGCGGCGTGGCAGGTCATGCGCGCGGACAATCCGCAACTGTTCTGGCGATCGCGGCACGGCAATCCGATCAACGCGTTCTACGACGCCGAGTCGGACGGCTGTTGCAAGCAGACGCGCTGGAAAGCGTACTGGTACGGTCTCGATTCGTTCGCGGACATCGAGCGCTGCGTCGCGCACTGTCGCGATCGTTTACCGACGCTCGGCGAGCCGATCGCGGCGGAGCCGGAGGCGGAGGCGGCATGAGCGTCGCGAAACGGAAGACCGTCGGCATCGTCGGCGCGCGCGGGCACACGGGCGCCGAGCTGATCCGGCTGTTCGCGCGGCATCCCTCGCTCGATCTTGCGTTCGTGTCGTCGCGCGAGCTCGACGGCGAGCGCGTCGCCGATCACGTCGACGGGTTCGACGGCGCGTTGCGTTACGAGAATCTCGACGCTGCCTCGGTCGCGGCTCGCGGCGCAGATGCGATCGTGCTCGCGCTGCCGAACGGAAAATCCGGCGATTACGTGCGCCTCATCGACGATAAAGCGCCGTCGACCGTGATCGTCGATCTGTCGGCCGATCATCGCTTCGACGATGCGTGGTATTACGGCTTGCCGGAGCTGACGCGCGAGGAATATTCCGGAGAGCAGCGCATCAGCAACCCCGGCTGCTACGCGACCGCGATGCAGCTCGCGATCGCACCGCTGAAGGAAGAGCTCGCATCCCCGCCGGCGTGCTTCGGTGTCTCGGGCTATTCCGGGGCCGGCACGACGCCGTCTGATCGCAACGATCCGGAGAAGCTCCGCGACAACCTGATGCCGTACGCGCTGACCGACCACGTGCACGAGCGCGAGGCCGCGCGTCGTCTCGGCATACCGGTCGAGTTCATGCCGCACGTCGCGCCGCATTTCCGTGGTATCACGCTGACCGCGAATTTATGGCTCCGGAACGCGACGACGCGCGACACGATCGTCGAACGCTATCGCAATTTCTATGCAAGCGATGCGCTCGTGCACGTCGTCGACGAGGCGCCGTGGGTCAGTCGCATCGCGCATCGACATCACGCGGAAATCGGCGGCTTCGCGGTCGCGCCGGGCGGTCGGCGCGTCGTCGTCGTCGCGACGCTCGATAATCTCCTGAAGGGCGCGGCGACGCAGGCGATGCAGAATCTCAATCGTGCGCTCGGCTATGACGAGCTCTCTGGCATTCCGATCGAGACGCCGGCCAACGGGGCGCGGTAAATTCCGGAGTATCGATGCGACTTTCCCGCTACTTCCTCCCGCTGCTCAAGGAAACGCCGGCCGAGGCGCAGATCGTCTCGCATCGACTGATGCTGCGCGCCGGCATGATCCGGCAG
>DASZWL010000210.1:0-10632 GCA_035546695.1 Rhodanobacteraceae bacterium
CGCGTGCTCGGCATGCCGTACGGACAGGTCGACCGCATCGCGAAACTGCTGCCGAAGATGCCGCTCGATCTCTCGCTCGAAGACGCGCTCGGCCGCTCGGAGAAATCGAGGAAGGAGCCCGAGCGCATCGTCTCCGAGTTCAAGGCGCTGTACGCGAGCGACGAGGAAGTCCGCGAGCTCGTCGAGCTCGCGCTGAAGCTCGAGGATCTGACGCGCAACGCCGGCCGCCACGCCGGCGGCGTCGTCATCGCGCCGGGACCGCTCAGCGACTATGCGCCGCTCTTCTCGGAAAGCGGCGGCGACGCACTCGTGACGCAGTTCGACAAGGACGACGTCGAAGCGGTCGGTCTCGTCAAGTTCGACTTCCTCGGCCTTCGCACGCTGACGATCATCGACTGGACCGTCAAGGCGATCAACGCGAAGCGCGCGGCGGCGGGCGAAGAGCCTCTCGACATCATGGCGCTGCCGCTCGACGATGCGAAGGTGTTCGAGCTTCTGCGCAAGGCGCGGACGGTCGCCGTGTTCCAGTTCGAATCGCGCGGCATGCAGTCGATGCTGAAGGACGCCAAGCCCGACCGTTTCGAGGACATCATCGCGCTCGGCGCGCTCTATCGGCCGGGTCCGATGGATCTCATTCCGAGCTATTGCCGGCGCAAGCACGGCTCGGAGCCGATCGACTATCCCGATCCGCGCGTCGAGCCGGTCCTGAAAGAGACCTACGGCATCATGGTCTATCAGGAGCAGGTCATGCAGATGGCGCAGATCGTCGGCGGCTACTCGCTCGGCGGCGCCGATCTGCTGCGACGCGCGATGGGCAAGAAGAAGCCCGAGGAGATGGCCAAGCACCGCGCGATCTTCCGCGAAGGCGCGGCGAAGAACGGCGTCGCCGAGGCGAAAGCCGACACCGTGTTCGACACGATGGAGAAGTTCGCCGGCTACGGCTTCAACAAGTCGCACGCGGCGGCGTACGCGCTGATCTCGTACCAGACCGCGTGGCTCAAAGCGCACTACCCGGCCGAATTCATGGCGGCCGTGCTGTCGAGCGACATGGACAACACCGACAAGGTCGTCAACTTCCTCGCAGAGACGCGCGCGCTCGGCGTCGCCGTCGATCCGCCAGACATCAACGCGTCGGACTACCTGTTCGAGGCGCGCGAGGCGCGCGCGATCCGCTACGGGCTCGGCGCGGTCAAGGGCGTCGGCCGCGGCGCGGTCGAGTCGATCGTCGCTGCGCGTACGAATGGCGGCGCGTTCGCCGATCTCGCCGATTTCTGCCGCCGCGTCGATGCGCAGAAGATCAACAAGCGCGTGCTCGAGGCGCTGATCCTCTCGGGTTCGATGGACGCGCTCGCGCCGAACCGCGCGAGCCTGATGCTGCAATTGCCCGAAGCCGTGCGCGCGGCCGAGCAGCACGCGCGCGATGCCGAGGCCGGCCAGAACGACATGTTCGGCGCGACGGTCGCGTCGGCGTTCGAATCCACGCCGCTGCCGACGACGGCCGAATGGCCGATCGAGCGCAAGCTCGCCGGCGAGCGCGAGACGCTCGGCCATTATCTTTCGGGCCATCCGACCGACAGCTGGCGTGGACTGATCGCGCGCATCGCGACGGCGCCGATCGGCGAGATCGATCAGCACTACAAACCGCCGGCGCCGAACGAACGCCGCGGCCGCTACTCCGATCGCTCGTGCACGATCGCGGGACAAGTCGTCGCGATCCGCAAGCGCGGCGATGCGATGGCGTTCGTGCAGGTCGAGGACTGGTCCGGCCGCATCGAAGTCAGCCTCTTTCGCGAAGCCTGGGTCGAGTACGGACCGCTGCTGACGCGAGATGCGATCCTCGTCTTCGAAGGCGGACTCAGCCTCGACGAGTTCTCGGGCAACTATCAGTTGCGCGTTCATTCGGTCGCGACGATCGAATCGGCTTGCGAGCGCAGCGCGCGCGTGCTGCGCGTGAAGCTCAACGGCGTCGGCGCCGATTTCGTGACGCGGCTTCAGCACGCGCTTGCCGCGCACCGCGGCGGCGCGACGCCGGTGCGCATCAACTATCACAACGCCGAAGGCCAGGCCGAAATCGAGCTCGGCGCCGAATGGCGCGTGCGCGCGACGCCCGCGCTGAAGGACAGCCTCTGCGCACTCGACGGCGTCGTCGACGCCGAGCTCGTGTTCGGGTGAGCGCGCGCTTCCGCGGGCGATCCGCCTCGCCGGCCACGCAAGCGACCGCGCTATACTGCCGGGCCTTTGTGCGCCACGTTGGCGCGAACGTCGCCGAATGAACCCGAACTTCCTCGATTTCGAGCAGCCGATCGCCGAACTGGACGCAAAGATCCAGGAGCTTCGGCTGGCGAGCCATGGCCAGGCGTTCAACATCGAGGACGAGATCAAGACGCTCCAGGACAAGCTGAAGGCCAAGACGGCCGAGATCTTCCGCAACCTGACGCCGTGGCAGATCGCGCAGCTCGCGCGGCATCCGGCGCGGCCGTACACGCTCGACTACATCGGCGTCATCTGCGAGGAATTCCACGAGCTCGCGGGCGACCGTGCATTCGCCGACGACGCCGCAATCGTCGGCGGGATCGCGCGCATCAACGGCCGCAGCGTCGTCATCGTCGGCCACCAGAAAGGCCGCGACACGAAATCGAAGATCCGCCGCAACTTCGGCATGCCGCGGCCGGAAGGCTATCGCAAGGCGCTGCGCATCATGCAGCTCGCCGAGCGCTTCGGCCTGCCGATTCTGACGTTCATCGATACCGCCGGCGCGTGGCCCGGCGTCGACGCCGAAGCGCGCGGACAAAGCGAGGCGATCGCGCGCAATCTGCTCGAGATGAGCACACTGAAAGTGCCGATCGTCTGCACCGTCATCGGCGAAGGCGGCTCGGGCGGCGCGCTCGCGATCGGCGTCGGCGACAAGACGAACATGCTTCAGTACTCGACGTATTCGGTGATCACGCCGGAAGGTTGCGCGTCGATCCTCTGGAAAAGCGCCGAGAAAGCCAGGGACGCGGCCGAGGCGCTCGGCCTCACGGCGCCGCGACTTCTCGAGCTCGGCCTCGTCGACAAGGTCGTGCGCGAGCCGCTCGGCGGCGCGCATCGCAATCCGCATTCGATCGCGGTGCGTCTGAAGGCGATTCTGCTCGGCCAGCTCGACGAGCTCGAAGCGCTCGACGCGAAGACGCTGCTGGAGCGCCGCTACCAGCGCCTGCGCGGCTACGGCGCGTTCACCGGCGGTTGAGGCCGCTCGCGGCATCGTCGATGCCGCCCTGCTGTTCCGCTTCGTTCCGCTCATGTCCTTCGCGTCACGCTTCTCTTCGCGGCTCTTGCTCGTCGCGGGCATCGGCTGCATGCTCATCGCTCGAGCAGCAACCGACGGCACGACGCCGATCGAGGAAGAGCCCGTCGTCGACGCCGCCTCGCTCGTGCGGCCGGCGCTGCTTTCGGGCCCTGATTTCACGGTCGATCCGCACGTCGAGCTTCGCGGCTACATGGCGCATTTCATGCTCGATACGAAAGTCGGGCCGCTCCATGCCGACAGCGTCGAGATCCTTGCCGAGCGCGAAGCGGAATTGCCGGCGATCGACGCGCTCGAGAAAGCAACGCATTCCGAAGCATTCGCGCGCGCGGCCAGCGCGAGGTTCGCCTCGACCGGCAAGGCGCTCGGCCAGATCGTCATGCATCCGGTCGACACCGTGCTCGGCATTCCGGCCGGCGTCGCGCGTTATTTCGGAAACAAACTCAGGAAGTACGCGAAGGAAGCGCAGACCGCGTCGGATCGCGTAGCGAAGGAGCTCGGGACGAGCGGCAATCCGTATCCTTCCGACGAAGGCCCGATGACCGATGCGCGCGGCGGCGACGAAGACGCCCCGCCGAAACCGAAGAAGCACTGGTATTCGCGCATCGGCAACGAAGCCGAGCGCGAGATCAAGCGCCAGCTCAAGTACGGTCAGGTCAAGTGCGATCTCGCCAAGCAGCTCGGCATCGATCCGTACAGCGGCAATCCGTATGTGCAGGAACGCTTGTCCAGCCTCGCCTGGGTCGGCAGCGGAGGAAATTTCAGCGCGAGCGCGACGCTCGGTGCGGTCGGCGGTACCGGCGCGGTGGTGCTGTCGAACGGCGGCAAGATCAACGAAATCGTCTGGAAACTCTCACCGGAAGATTTGCGCGCGCGCAACAACGAGCGGCTGCGCGCGTACTGCCGCGATGAATTGCTGATGCGCCAGTTCCTGCGTCGCGGCGTGTTCTCGCCGACGTTGCAGACCGGACTCGTCGATGCGCTCGATGCACTAAAGCCGGCGGACGGCGGCGATGCGCTGCTCGAGCTCGCGATGACGGCGCATTCGGAGCTCGAATCGCGATTCGTCGTCAACGCGTTGCGCGTCACCGCGACGTATCTCGGCGATCGCGCGCACGGCGGAACACTGCGGCCGATCGGTGCAGGTCTTGCATACGTGGCCGCCGACGGTGAGCTCGTGCTGCCGCTGCCGGTCGACCGTCTCAGTTGGACCGACGAAGTGCGCTCGTTCCTCGATCGCGAGGAATTCCGCACGACGAACAAGACCGTGCTGATCGGCGGCACGGCGAGCCTCAACGCGCGGCGCGCGTTGACCGAACGCGGGTGGAACATCGTCGTGCGCGCGCCGTGGCCGGGATCGCCGCCGTATGCGGCGTTCGATGAGCGCTCGGAGATGCCTGACCCGTAGCCGTCTTCCCCACATCCGTCGTCCCCGCGAAAGCGGGGACCCAGTGCCTTGTCGTTCGAGCCGAAGAAAAAAAAGAAGGCACTGGATCCCCGCTTTCGCGGGGACGACGGGAAGGTTTCGTGCGATCGACGGCCGCGACTACAAGATCGGATCGTCCGAATCGTCGCGGAACAGCAGATCCGGCACGTGCATGACGATGCAATGCATCGCGCCGGCGAGATCGATGATGCCGCTGCAATCGACCGCGATGACGTCGCTGTCCGGCAGCGCCTGCTGGTACGTCGCGAGCGCCTTCGCGTTCTCGGTGTCGTAGCCGTCGAAGCGGCAGATCAACGCGATCTGGTTCACGATGACCGAGTTCGTATACGTGTAATGCGTGCCGGACGTCTCCCAGCCCGGCGTCCGGTAGACCGTGTAGCCGCGCGAGGCGAGCTCCGACGCGGCGCCGTCGGTGACGGCCTTCGGCACGCCGCCGCCTTCGGCCGCGTCGTACTGCCCGATCAACACTTTCGAATCGGCGAGCGGCAGCATCCACATGTCGATGTGCTGCGTCGAGTCGTAGCTCGTCGGGAACGGATCGAACAGCGTCACGTCGACGCCTTCGTAGGCGCGGAAATCGTCGATGATCTCGCTCTCCGTCACGCCGGGATTCTCGTTGACGACGAGCCGCGTCATGAACGCTTCGCGATCGCGGAACAGGTGGAAATTGCCGCCGCCGTGCACGAGCGGCAGCTCGTAGACCGGCTCGTCCCAGTCCGCGCCGATCACGCCGGGAATCGCATCGTCGTGCGGACGCGGACGGTTGTAGATGTGATCGACGATGCCGCGCGTACCCTGGTGCTCGATGAAGCGCGGGCCGTAGTCGCGGATCCAGACACTGTCGGTCGCCGCGACGATGAAATGCACGTGCGAGAGATCCGCGCCGCCGCCCGACAGCACGTTCTCGGCGGAAGTCGCTTCGCTCGTGGAGTCGGCGACGACCCAGACGTCCGACGGCGGATCGGCCGTCGTCAGCGGCACGACCATCGCCGTGTGCAGCGCGTTGAATCCGCCCCAGCTGATCAGGATGCCGGCGGTCGGCTCGTATTCGGCAATCGCGCGCACGTGACCGCCGGGCGCATCGGCCGGCGCGAGCGGCGGCACGAACTGCGGCACGCGCTCGAACGGCGCGAGTCCGCGCGGCAGCACCGCGACGTCGTCGTGCAGCGTCGCGAGATAAGCGGAATCGGCCTCGCGCGGACGCGTGTGCGCCTGCGCGACGGACGAAAACAGAAGGATTGCCAGCCCGGCGAATCGCGCGATCATCGTCGTTCCCCTGACCGAAAGCGCCACAGGGTAGCGTCGGACCCCGCGCGTTCCAAGCGCGGTTTGCGCGATCGCCGCGATGACGGACAATACGCGCCCTCCTCGCACGATCCCGGACGCCATGGACCACGCCGCGCAGCAACGTCTCGAAACCGAGCTCGAATCGATCCGCGAGCAGGGTCTTTACAAGTCCGAGCGCGTCATCACGACGCCGCAGTCCTCGGCGATCCGCACGGCCGACGGGCGCGAGGTGCTGAATTTCTGCGCGAACAATTATCTCGGGCTCGCCGATCATCCCGACGTAATCGCGGCCGCGAAGCACGCGCTCGACACGCACGGTTTCGGCCTCGCCTCGGTGCGCTTCATCTGCGGCACGCAGGATCTGCACAAGACCCTCGAAGCGACGATCTCGAAATTCTTCGGCACCGACGATGCGATCCTCTACACGAGTTGTTTCGACGCAAACGGTGGCCTTTTCGAGACGATCCTGAACGAGGAAGACGCGGTCATCTCGGACGCGCTGAATCACGCGTCGATCATCGACGGCATTCGCCTGTGCAAGGCCGAGCGCCGCCGCTATGCGAACGGCGACATGGCCGAGCTCGAGAAGCATCTCGCCGAGACGCAAGGCAAGCGCACGCGGCTCATCGCGACCGACGGCGTGTTCTCGATGGACGGCTATATCGCCAGACTCGACGAGATCGTCGCGCTCAAGAAGAAGTACGGCGCGCTGCTGATGGTCGACGATTCGCATGCGACCGGCTTCGTCGGGCCGACAGGGCGCGGCTCGGCGGAATTGCACGGCGTCATGAAGGACGTGGACGTCTTTACGTCCACGCTCGGCAAGGCGCTCGGCGGCGGCTCGGGCGGCTTCACGACCGGCAGCCAGGCGATCGTCGATCTGTTGCGCCAGCGCTCGCGGCCTTATCTCTTCTCCAACACGCTGCCGCCGCCGCTCGTCGCGGCGTCGATCAAGGTGTTCGAGATGCTCTCCTCTTCGACTGCGCTCCGCGACAAGGTCAACGACAACGCGCTATATTTCCGGCAGCGCATGACCGAGGCGGGGTTCGACATCCGGCCCGGCACGCATCCGATCGCGCCGGTGATGCTCTACGACGCGAAGCTCGCGCAGGAATTCGCCAAGCGCCTGCTCGACGAAGGCATCTACGTGATCGGATTCTTCTATCCGGTCGTGCCGCAAGGTCAGGCGCGCATCCGCACGCAGATGAGCGCGGCGCACACGCGCGAGCAGATCGATCGCGCCGTCGCAGCGTTCGTCAAGATCGGACGCGAGCTCGGCGTGCTGAAGCGCTGACGTCGTGCCCATCGCGCGCGATTCGAAGCACAGTCCGTATTGGCAATTCCGCTTCGCTCGTCATCCCGGCGAAGGCCGGGATCCAGCTTGTGGTGCTTCAAAAAAACTGGATCCGGGCCTTCGCCGGGATGACGAGTAAAAACCGTTCAGCTGGCTTGCGCACATACCACTAGCGTTGCGCTGCGCGCCGCGTCGTGTCGTTGTTTGCGTCGTCGCGCCCAGCCTCGCGACGCGGCGCAGCACGCAACGATTCACCCCGCCCCATCGCCGCGATGATTCGCGCGGCCGTGCCGACGCCATCGTATGCCTTGAGCCGCTCGCGAAACGCGAGCGCGCTCTCGCGGAAGCGCGGCTCGTCGATGACTGCGCGCATCGCGTCGCGGAACGCCTCGAAGCCGATGCGGCGCGCCGACAGCTTGCGGCCGAGGCCATGGCGCTCGACCGCGTCGAGGTTCCATTCCTGCTCGCCCTGATTCGGAATCCCGACGATCGGCACGCCGTGGTTCAGCGCTGAATAGATCGAGCCGCGCCCGCCGTGCGTGATCATCGCGACGCAATTGCGCGAAAGCACGAGGCTCGCGGGAACGTAGTCGCTGACGATGACGTTCGCCGGCACCGACGCGCCGGAATAGCCGTAAAGCCCTCCGGTCGCTGCGACGATCTGCACCCCGTCGTCGCCGCCGAAGAGACGCCCGAGATAGTCGACCACGCGCGTTAGCTGCTCGCCGTACGAGCCGAGGTAGACGAAGATCGATTTCTTCGCGGGATCGAGCCGCGCATACCATTCCGGCACGCGCTCGGTCTGCTCGTGCAGGAGCGGCCCGACCGCGTGCACGTGCGGCGGCAGCGCGATCGATGGCGCGAACTCCGGCGCATCCATCAGGATCGTCGCCTCGCCTTCGAAGAGATCCTTCATCGACGCGAAGCGCACGCCGGTGCGGCCCTCGAGATACGCGTTGTACGGACGCACCCACGATTCGAAGAGCTTCTCCTCTGCCCAAGCGCTGACCGGCCGCAGGATCGAAGGCGGCAGGAACTTGACGAACGCGCTCAGCGGATGCGATTCGGGCAGGAATTTCTCGCCCGCGTAGTAGCGCGTCAGCACCGTGTTCGAGAGCACGGCGCGCGGCGTGTGCGTCAAGAGCGCCGAGAGCTTCAGCGTCGGCCGATGCAGATCGACGACGGCGTCGGCGTCATGCTTCTCGATCAGGCGCCGCTCGGACGCGACGAATTCGGCGACGCTCTCCTTCGTGTGGTAATCGAGGCTCGACTTGTTGATGTAGGCGACGCTGCGCTCGGGATCGAGCTCCTCGACGTCCTCGACCTCGAATCCGCATTGCTCGACGTAGGCGCGGCACTTGCCGCGCGCGGCGAACACGACCTTGTGGCCGGCCTCGCGCAACGCGACGCCGATCGCCACGAGAGGCTGCGTGCCGCCGAGGTGATTCGCATAAGGAAACATCAGAACCGTCTTGCTCATCGACACACGAACCCTTCGTCATCGCGATCCGCCGCTCGCCGGACGCGCATTCCCCTTCCCTGAACGGATGCAGGGCGACGGCTGGCGCTGGTCGCCCGGACGTAATTTAGCAAATCTGGGAATTGGCTATTAGCGGACCGACGCGCCGTTCAGCCTCAAGCGATGCTGAACCCGTCGTCGTCGCGATCCTCGACGGGTTCGCGGCTCACGTCCGCGACGCGAGCCGCCGGCGGCCCGCGCTGCAGCCAGCGCTCGAGCGCCGCGAGCGCGGCATCCGGACCGCTTGCGACGACCTCGACGCGGCCGTCGTCGAGATTGCGCGCGACCCCGGCGATGCCGAGCCGCACCGCTTCGGCCCGCGTCGAAGCGCGGAAGAACACGCCCTGTACGCGGCCCGTGACGAGGAAGCGCGCGGCCGGCATCGTTCATGAACCCTTGGATGCGCCGGCAGCGATCGCCTGCTCGAGCTCGCGCGTCGTGACCGGCCCCGTGAATTTCTTCGCGACGCTGCCGTCCGGCGCGATCAGGAACGTCGTCGGCAAGCCCTTCGGCGCGCCGAAATCCTTCGGCGGCGATTCGAGCGGCACGTTCGCGATCGGATACGCGACCGGATGCTTCGCGAGGAACTCCCGCACGTCGCCGACATCCTCGCCGCCGATCGCGATGCCGATCGCGCGCACGTCGTCGCGTCCGGCGACGAAGCGCGAGATGTCCGGCATCTCCTTGATGCACGGCGAGCACCACGTCGCCCAGAAATTGACGACGACCCACTTGCCGCGCTCGGCCGCGAGGTCGAAGCGCTTGCCGTCGAGCGTCGTGACTTGCAGCGCCGGCTTCTTCGGCGCCTCGGCGTGCAGCGTCGCCGCGAGCAGCATCAGCGCCGCGAACGGGATCGCGAACGAAATCCTCGAAAATCTCATGCATTCTCCGTCGAACGTTGCGCCGCGGTCTCGGACCGCGAAACGGGCGGAAAGATTTCGGACAACGGTACGTCGAGCCCCTCGCGGACGCTCGCTGCCAGGCGCGTCAGGAGCTCGCGCACGGCGGCCGGCTCGTCGAGCCCGAGCGCGGGCGTGTCCGGCAGCCGGTAACTGCCTTCCTCGTAGATCTCGATGAGATCGATCGTCGCGAAATCGCGCACGACGACCCATTCGCCGACCTCGTTGCACTGGATGAGCCCTGTCCGATGCAGATCGCCGAGATAGCGCTGCAGAAGATCGTCGGTCAGGAACGGCTCGGCCGCCATCAGCGCTTCGCTACGCAATCCGCGTCCCTCACGATGCGCCGCGGCGAAACGCGCGAGCACGCGCAGGAGGCCGGCGAATTCCTGTCCGCGCGGCAGGCGCTCGCTCGCCGGACGGTAATCGAACGCATTCAGCGAGGCCGTCAGCGACGCGCCGAACAGCACGATCGCCCACGAGAGATAGATCCAGAAGATGAAGATCGGCACGATCGCGATCGCGCCATAGACCTGCGCGTAGTTCGCGCGCGTCGCGTACAGCGCGAAGCCGCGCTTGGCCGCCTCGAACAGCGCGGCCGCGATGAACGAACCGATCACCGCGTGCGCGAAACGGACGCTGCGATTCGGAATCACGATGTAGCCCGCGAGCAGCGCGCTCCAGACGATCAGGAACGGCAGCGCCGAGAGCACGCGCGCCTTCAGCGAGAGCTCCGTGGCCGCATCGCCGATGAACGGCAGCGCCACGAGATACGAGCTGATCGCGAGCGCCGCCGCGAGCAGGAGCGGACCCAGCGTCAGGGCGGTCCAGTAGATCACGAAGCGCGAAGCGTGGCCGCGCGCGTTCGGCACGCGCCAGATGCGGTTGAACGCGTCCTCG